>NZ_LZJA01000138.1:0-22078 GCF_001666785.1 Mycobacterium sp. E3305
GCCTGATCCTGATGACCCTGCGCCGTTTCGGCGCCGCCGACCGCTACGTGCGGGCGGGCCGCTGGCTGCGCGACGGCCCGTTCCCATACGCCCGGGACCTCAGCGGCCTGCAGGTTGGCATCCTGGGTCTGGGTCGCATCGGTTCGGCGATCGCGACCAGGCTGCTCGGATTCGACTGTGCCGTCGCGTATCACAACCGCCACCGCATCGACGGATCGCCGTACCGCTACGCCCCGTCGCCGGGGGAGCTGGCCGAGTCGGTCGACGTCCTCGTCGTGGCCACGACGGGCGATCCGCACACGCGCCACCTGGTCGACCGCTCCGTCCTCGAGGCCCTGGGCCCCGAGGGTTATCTCGTCAACATCGCCCGCGGCAGCGTCGTCGACCAGGACGCGCTGGTGGAGTTGCTGGTCGGCGGCGGCCTCGCCGGGGCCGGGCTGGATGTCTTCGTCGACGAACCCCATGTGCCGCCCGAGTTGTTCGAGCTCGACAACGTGGTCCTGTTTCCGCACATCGGCAGTGCCACCGCCCGGACCCGGAGGGCAATGGCGATGCTCGCCATCCGGAACCTGGAGAGCTACCTGGGCACCGGTGAGCTGGTGACGCCGGTGCTGCGACCGCGGAGGTGACGGCCGCGGCGGGCGCTGTCAGATCCCTCACACCGGATGGTCCATCCGGCAAATAACGGGTATCAGGCCATCCACCATGAGTGATACCACCCAGCGTCAGCTCGGGCAGACCGACAGCCCGATCGAGGACGAGCTCGAGGACGCGTTCAGCAGGATGCTGAGCGAGGGCACCCAGCGCCTGCACCGCACCTGGCGCGGCGTGCTGGTGACCGGCTTCTTCGGTGGCACCGAGGTGGGGATCGGGGTGCTTGCCTACCTGTCGGTGCTGGACGCCACCCACCGCCCGCTGCTGGCCGGGCTGGCGTTCTCGATCGGCTTCCTGGCCCTGCTGCTCGGCCGCAGCGAGCTGTTCACCGAGGGCTTCATCATTCCCGTCGTGACGGTGGCCGCCAAGCGCGCCAGCCTGCCGCAGCTGGCCAAGCTATGGGGCGGCACCATGTTCGCCAACCTGGTCGGCGGCTGGGTGATCATGTGGCTGATCATGACCGGCTTCCCGGAGCTGCACGCGCAGACCATCGAGTCCGGCACCCACTTCGCCACCGCGCCACTATCCGCCCAGAGCATGGTGCTGGCGATCCTCGGCGGCATGGTCATCACGCTGATGACCCGGATGCAACACGGCACCGACTCGGTGCCCGCCAAGATCGCCGCAGCGGTGGCCGCCGCGTTCCTGCTCGCCGGGCTGAGGTTGTTCCACTCCATCCTGGATTCGCTGCTGATCTTCGGCGCGCTGGTCACCGGGGCTGCCCCGTTCGGCTATCTGACGTGGCTGGGGTGGTTCGGCTACACCGTGGTCGGCAACATGATCGGCGGGCTACTGTTCGTGACCCTGCTGCGGCTTCTGCGCAGCAAGGACCGGCTCGAAGAGGAACGCGCGGACGCCGAAGGCCGGTGACAGCCGTCAAAGCAGTTGTGGCATAACCTCACTCGCCAACAACTCCAGATGGGCGAGGTCGGTCAAGTCCAGCAGCTGGGTGTAGACACGTCGCACGCCGATCTGCTTCCAGGCGCCCAATTTGTCGACGATCTCCGCGGGGGAGCCGACCAGCGGGCTGTTGGACCGCATTTCGTCGAGGTCGCGACCGATCGCCGCGGCGCGCCGGGTCAGTTCGCGGTTGTTGCGGCCGGCGCAGAGCACGAATGCGCTCGAGTAGACCATCGAGTCACCGGGCCTGCCGGCCGCGGCGACGGCTTGCGCCACCCGCTCGTACTGCTTCTCGGCCACGCCGATCGGCGCGAACGGAACGTTGAACTCGGCCGCGTACTTCGCGGCCAGCCGCGGGGTGCGGTTGGCGCCCAGGCCGCCGACGACGATGGGCGGGTGTGGGGTCTGCGTCGGCTCGGGCAGCGCCGGTGAGCCGCTGATGGTGTAGTACGCGCCGGCGTAGTCGAAGGTTTCGCCGGGCCCCGTGGTCCACAGGCCCGTGATGATGGCCAGCTGTTCGTCGAGCCGGTCGAACCGCTCCCGCAGCGGTGGGAACGGGATGCCGTACGCCTGGTGCTCCTTTTCGAACCAGCCGCTGCCCAGCCCGAATTCGACGCGTCCGCCACTCATGTCGTCCACTTGGGCCACGGCGATCGCCAGCGGGCCGGGGTAGCGGAATGTTGCGGAAGTCACCAGGGTGCCCAGCCGGATGGTCGACGTCTCCCGCGCGATCGCGCCCAGCGTCACCCACGAGTCGGTGGGGCCAGGCAGTCCGTCGCCGCTCATCGCCAGGTAGTGATCGGACCGGAAGAACGCACCGAACCCCAGCTGCTCGGCGGTCTGGGCGACGGCCACCTGGTCGGCGTAGCGGGCGCCCTGCTGCGGCTCGATGAATGCACGAAAGTCCATAGGATCCCTCTGTATCTCGTTGTACGGCAACTCGATTCCGAACCTGTACCCGGCTGTGGCCAAAGCGAGACGGCCGGCGGGTTAGCAGGCCGGCCGCAACTGGGTATGCCTTCTGCATGACTTCACCGCTGCCACCAATCGTTGTCACGCCCGCGCGATTGACCTGCGCCGGTGCCGCCGACGCGGTGACCGCGGCGGAATTGCGCCGCACCCTGCGGCGGTGGCTGCAGGAGGTGACCGAGGCTCCGGCGGAGGTTCACGACGACATCATTCTGGGCGTCAACGAGGCGCTGGCCAACTGTGTGGAGCACGCATACCGTGACCACCGCCCGACGGGAACGATGAAGCTGCAGGCAAGCCACGACCGCGCCGCCCAGTCGATCAGCATCTGCGTCAGCGATCGCGGATCCTGGCTCCCGCCCTCGCGGCAACGCCTCAGCGACCCGCGGCGGTCCCGCGGAATCGCGCTGATGCACGCGCTCGCGGATCACTGCACCATCAACGCCCGCCCCACCGGCACGACGGTCTGCCTGGACTACACCACCAGGCCGTAGCCGCCGCTCACACGCCGACGGCGCGCTCCAGGTCCTTCAGCGACGTCTCCAGGTGGCCCAGCAGCCGCTGCAGGTGCGGGACGCTGCGGCGGCAGCCCACGAGACCGAAGTCGAGGTTGTCGGCGTTGTTGGTCACGGTGATGTTGACCGCCTGGCCGTCGAGCGGGATGGACAGCGGGTAGTTGCCGTCCAGCCGGGCGCCCCGCCAGTACTGCGGCTCCGACGGACCGGCCGAGACGTTGGAGATGACGATGTTGAACGGCGGTGACCCCGCCGACAGGTAGCCGGGGATCAGCCCGAAGAACAGGCCGCCGATGTTGAAGGCCGACAGGGCGAGCTGCTGAACCGGGGGCAGCTGCTGGAAGATTTCTTTGGTGTCGCGGATCGACGTGCTGACGATTTCTAGGCGCCGCGCCGGGTCGTCCAGATCCGTCGCCAGGTTGCACAGGAACGTCCCGACCAGGTTGCCTCCGCGGTCGTCGTCGGCCTTGCGGAGGTTGACCGGCACCATCGCGGTCAGCGGGGCGTCGGGCAGCGCGCTCTGCTCCTGCAGGTACGCACGCAGGGCGCCGGAGCACATGGCGAGGACGACGTCGTTGACGGTAACCCCGGCCGCCGATTTAACCGCTTTGATCCGGTCCAGCGACCAGGACTGCGCGGCCACCCGCCGGGCGCCGCCGATCCGGACGTTGAACATGCTGCGCGGCGCCTGGAAGGGCAGCGTCAGCTGTTGTTCGAGCAGGGCGGCCCGGGCCAGCTTCAGCGACGACGGCGCCAAGGCGAGCGCCGACCCCGCGGTCCGGCCCGCCCGCTCCAGCAGGGACTGCCGTTTCTGCCCGCCGCCGCGCTTGCGCGGCCCGAGGCTCCACGGCACGCGCACCTCGTCATCCTCGGGATCGGGGGTGAAGGCGCGCTGCACCAGCCGCATCGCGGACACCCCGTCCATGAGCGAGTGGTGGTACTTCGTGTACACGGCGTAGCGGCCGTCCTGCAGCCCCTCGACGAGGTGGGCCTCCCACATCGGGCGGTGCCGGTCGAGCAGGCTGCCGTGCAGCCGGGAAACCAGCTCGAGCAGGTCACGGACCCGGCCCGGTTCGGGCAGGGCCGAGCGGCGCAGGTGGTAGTCGAGCTCGACGTCCTTGTCGAACGACCACGCGAGGTTGGTCAGTCCGCCGAAGAAGGCCGGGTGCTTGCGGAACGTCGGCTGCACGTCCGTGCACTCGAGCATGGCCTGATAGGACTCGCGCACGAAGTGGGGCCCGGCGTCCTCGGGCGGCTCGAAGAGTTGCAGCGACCCCACGTGCATGGGGTGCTCGCGTGACTCACCGATGAGGAACAGCGCATCCGTCGGAGATATCGGTTCCATGCTTTTGACCCCGTTCCTTTCGCTGCGCCGGGCGCGCGGCACACCCATCTCCTAGTAGCCGCAGCGAGCGTTTGCTAATCGTCTTCGAGCTGCGAATCGGCGCCGTTCGCTGAAGCGCTTGCGCCCGCGACCGTTTGGGTACATGCATGCGAACACTGGCGCTCGAGGAGTCATGATGTCGGCGGGTTTGGGGTGTCCGAAACGGATGGTGTTCGGGCCGTGCGGCGGGGTGCGGCCCGACGGCCAGTGCGAGATGCGCCCCGGTCCGTGCGCGTTCGACGAGGTGGTGGCGTGGTCGGGGCCGCAGTCCACGCCGCGTCTCGCGCACGCGCCGCTGGTGCTCACCGACTTCAGCAGCACCCCGTTCGACCGTGACGACATCGCCGCGACGGCCGCCGCGCTGGCGCAGGGATGCGACGCCGTCCTGGTGGGCGAGCACCAGAACAAGCCCGACTTCCCGCCCACGCTGATGGGGTCTTTGCTCCTCGACGCCGGGGTGACGCCTTGGATCACGCTGTCATGCCGTGACCGCAACCGCGTGGTGCTCGAGCAGGAGTTGCGGGGCCTGCTCGGCATCGGTGTCGAAACGGTGCTGTGCGTGACCGGTGACGGGCGCGGCTACGACGTGCGCCCGGACGTCACGCAGACCTTCGACCTCGACGGCCCCCGGCTTGTTTCGTTGGCCGCCTCCACCGGAGTTGTCGCTGCGGTGCCCGAGACGCCAACCGCCCCGCCGGCGCACGCCCGCCCCGCCCGGTTGGTGGAGAAGCAACGGGCCGGCGCCAGCCTGGCCGTCCTGAACCACGTGCCCTCCGCCGGGCAGGTCGCCGACTTCATGGCCGAGGCGCGGGCGGCTGGTCTGACCATTCCGGTGATCGCGGCGGTGGCCGTGTTCACCGACAGCGCCTCCGCGGCGGTCCTGCAAGGCTTGCCCGGCCTGGAACTCGATCAGGATGTGACGGAGCGGGTGTTGGGCGCGCCGGACCCGGTGGCCGAGGGGATCGAGGCGGCGGTGGCCGAGGCCCGGGCGCTGCTGTCGATCGAAGGCGTCGAGGGCGTCAACGTGTCGGGCCTCGCGTCCGCGTCTGGCCCACGCGCCGGCGCGGAGATCAAGGGCGAGGTGGGTCGTCGGATCAGGGCGGAGGCGCGTCGATGACGGAAGCGATGGAGGCGGAGTTCGACACCGTCGCCGAATGGACGGCCGAGGTGGCCGAAGAGCTGGGCCCGGACTACCACGTGCCGGCCGGCTGTCGCGGCAGCGGCAGTCCGCCCGCCCTGGACTGGCTCATCGACCGCATGGGCCTGACGGCCGGTGACACATTGCTGGACTCCGGCGCAGGCGTCGGCGGGCCCGCCGCGTATGCCGCGCGCTCGCGTCCGGTGCGTCCGGTGCTCGTCGAACCGGAGACCGGTGCCTGCCGCGCGGCGAAGAAGTTGTTCGGATTCCCGGTGGTGTGCGCGGCGGGCGCCGCCCTGCCGGTGACTGACTCGAGCTTCGACGCCGCCTGGTCCCTGGGCGTGTTGTGCACGACGCCGGATCAGCTCGGGCTGCTCGACGAGTTGCGCCGCGTCGTGCGGCCCGGCGGGCCCATCGGGCTGCTGGTTTTCGTCGCGCACTCTGACGCGGCGAACGACACGACCGACGGCAACCACTTCCCGTCGCCCGCTCGCCTGCGTGAGCTGGTGACGCGCGCCGGCCTGCGCGTCGAGCACTCGCTGGGCACGTCGGACCTCCCGGCGATCGCCGACACGTGGAACGAGCGCATCGACGCCGTGGAAAACGCGCTGAGGGACCGCCACGGGCACACGGAGGCCTGGCAGCTGGCCGAACGGCAGAGCTCGAAGATCGGGCGGCTGCTCGGGGACGGCGCGCTGACGGGCGAGCTGTTGGTGCTGCGGCACGCGTGAGAGACCGCCTGGGCCCGGTTACCGCGCCCCTCGGAAGGCGGCGGTGATTTCGGCGACCCTCGGGTCGGCGCGCAGTTCCTCCAGCGTCTCCGGCAGGGGCAACCGCCAGTTCGGGTATTCGTCGATGGTGCCCGGCAGGTTGGGCTGCCGGGGTTCGGCCAGCACGTCGTAGGGCGAGATCAGTTTCAGCCGGCTCGGGGTCGCGGCGAGCAATCGGTGCATCGCGGTGATGATTGCCGGCTCGTCCGCGTCGGAGCCCGAAAGCAGCCCTTCGGACCGCAGCAGTTCCACCCACTCGGCTCGTTCCTTGTCGGCCACCGACTGCTCGCCCGGCGCGTCGTCAAGCAGCCCGAGGTCCGCGCGGGCCCGCACGTGTTCACCGCGCAGGAAACCCGCCGCCGTGGGGAGGTCGTGGGTGGACAGGCTGGCGGCCGCCCGCGACGGCCACTGCGCAGGCGGCAGCAGCGGCTCGCCCGGAGCCGACTCGTCACGGGTGAACCACGACACCGCGCAGCCCAGCATCTCGTTGTCGGCCAGCGCCCGGGTCACCTCGGGTTCGACGGTGCCCAGATCCTCGCCGACGACGGCGGCTCCCGCGCGATGCGCCTCCAGCGCCAGGACCGCGAGCATCACGTCGGCGTCGTAGTGCACGTAGGTGCCGCGCTCCGGACCGTCCCCCGGCGGGATCCACCAGAGCCGCCACAACCCTGCGACATGGTCGATCCGCAGCCCGTCGGCATGGGCGAGCACTGCGCGCAGCATATCCCGCAGCGCGGCGTAGCCGGTGGCGGCGAGGCGGTCCGGCCGCCACGGCGGAAGCCCCCAATCCTGCCCACGCGGCGTGAAGTTGTCCGGCGGCGCGCCGATGCTCACCCCTGTGGCGAGCACGTCGGCCAGCGCCCACGCGTCGGCGCCGTTCGCGTCCACCCCGACCGGTAGGTCGTGCAACACGCCGAGCGCCATGCCCGCGTCGCGTGCGGCGTCGCGCACGGTCGTCAGCTGCTCGTCGCAGCGTTGCTGCACCCACGCGTGGAAGGCCAGCCGGGGTGCCAGCTCACGCCGGGCCGCCGCCACGCCGGGCCCGGCGACGTCATGCAGCGGTGCGGGCCAGCGGGTCCACCGGCCGCCGTGCCGCTCGGCCAGCGCGCAATACGTGGCCCAGTCGCGCAGACCGGTGCCGGCGGCCGACTGGTCCAGCGGGTTGGGCCGGCCGTCGGCGCGCCACAACAGTTCCAGCGCCGACCGCTTGGCCGCCCACACCAGGTCGTGGTCGACCCGCTCGGTGGTGGGCGAGACCCGCAACGCGTCGACCTCCGCGCGGGTTTCCGGGTCGGCCTGGCGGTAGGCGTCGAGATCCTCGATGCGCAGCGCCAGCGGGTTGGCGAATCGTCGGCTGGACGGGGTGTAGGGCGACGGCTGCACCGGGTGCGTCGGGCCGGGCGCGTGCAGCGGGTTGAGCAGCACCACGCCGGCCCCATGCTCGGCGGCGGTCCAATTCAGGAACTCGCGCAGGTCGCCCAGGTCGCCGATGCCCCAGGATCGCGCGGATCGCAACGCATACAGCTGCAACATCCAGCCCCAGGTGGCCGGCGTGGGAGGCACGCGGGGCGGGGCGGCCACCAGGGTGGCCTCCTGACCGTCGCGCAGCTCGATCCGATACCAGCCCGGGCTGAGGTCACCGGGCAGCTCGTCGCGCACTTCGGTCCGGACGCCGTCCTCGCTCACCAGGACGGCGGCGCCGGGCACGGCCCGGGGGCGCCCATCCAGCCGCACGGCGATCGTGGGTGGCAGCGCGCCGGCGCGGTCGCGCTCGGCGAGCCGGGCCAGCTCGCGTCGCCGCGCGGCTTCGCTCGAGGCGTCGACATCGAGGAGGCCGAGCACCCGGATCACGACGTCGGCGTCGACGTCCACCGGCTCTCGCCGCTCGTTTCGATAGGAGGTGGCCACCCCGTGAGCCGCGGCCACCCGCCGCAGGTCATCGGGAACCGGCTTGGGCTTCGCCATCAAGCCGCCGGCCCGGGTGCGGCGCCGGCGGCGGCGATGGGACGACGGAGGGGTAGCAGCACAACCTCTATATACCCAAGCGGTGGGTTCTCACACGGGCGGCCGAAACTCGTTCGCCGGCATGCGTTTTCGGCTAGTGCCCGGTCGCCTGAAAGATGACCCGCCGGGCGATCTGCACGGCGTGGTCGGCGAAGCGCTCGTAGAAGCGGCCCAACAGCGTGACATCCACCGCGGCGGCGACACCGTGCGTCCAGCACGGGTCCATCAGAGCCGTCAGCAATTGGTGGTGCAGTTCGTCCATCGCATCATCGTCGCGGCGGATCTGGGCCGCCCGGCGAGGATCCTGGGCCAGCAATACTTCTCGCGCGCCGACGGCCAGCTGCTCGGCGGCATCACCCATTTCGGCGATGTGGTGGCGCACATCGTCGGGCACGGCAATGCGGGGATGGCGCATGCGGGCGATGTCGGCCACGTGTACCGCGAGCCCGCCCATCCGTTGCGCGTCCGCGGCGATCCGGATGGCACTGACCACCGCCCGCAGGTCGGTCGCCACCGGGGCCTGCAAGGCCAGCAACGCGAATGCGGTCTCCTCGACGCCGGTGTTGACGGCGACGATGTCCGCCTGGCCGGCGATGACGCGTTCCGCCAGCACCAGGTCGGCCTTCAGCAGCGCCTCGGTAGCCAGCCCGATGGCTCCGCCGGCCATCGCGCACATCGCGGCGAGCTGTTCGCTGAGGGTTCCCAATCGATGGTGAAAAGCGCTCCTCATCCCTTAGAGATAGGCCGGGAAACGCAAAATAAACGTCGTTGGCCGCTCGGTGGGAGTGGCCGCGTGGAGGGTTCGCCCGCAACGCGTTTCGCGGCCTTCGGCTACCGGACGCCCTCGGCCAGCTCGCGCGCCTCCTGCTCGGTTTCCACGGCGGGCCCGGATCCCGGCAGCGGCTTCCCGGCGACCTCGGGCGTGAACAGCAGCGTGACCGCGCCCACCAGGCCGCCGAAGATCAGCATGTAGGCGGGCGCCATGACGTTGCCGGTGCCCGAGACCAACGCCTGGGCGATCAGCGGCGTAGTGCCGCCGACGGCGGATATGGAGATGTTGTACGAGATCGCCAGCGCCCCGTAGCGGACGTTCGTGGGGAACAGCGCCGGCAGCATGGCCGGCGCGGTGCTGTCGAAGCACAGTTCCATCAACCCGATCAGCAGCACACCCATGAAGATCACCGGGTAGATCCCGCCGAAGCGGATGAGCAGGAACGCGGGGATCGAACCGACGACCAGCAGTGCGCAGCCGGTCCACATGATCGGCTTGACGCCGATGCGGTCGGACAGGCTGGCGACCAGCACCACCGTGACCATCAGGATCGCCAACGTCACCACGATCATCACCAGCCCGGCGGTGTGGCCGGCGCGCACGAACAGCTTGAGGTAGGTCGGCAGGTAACCGGTCAGCATGAAATCGGCGACCTGGGAGGTGAGCACCAGGGCGGCGCAGATCAGCAGCCCCCGCCACTGGTCCACAACCGTGCGCCGGAATTGCTGCCGGCGCCCGCCCGACTGCTGCGCGCCCTCCGTCGCGCTCTGATAGGCGGACGACTCCTTGAGCCGAAGCCGCAGAATCAGGGCGAACAGACCGAAGGGCGCGCCCAGTAACAGCGGGATCCGCCAGCCGTAGGTCAGCATGGCTTCGTCCGGCAGCCAGGTTTGTAAGGCCGTGACGAGCATCCCGGCCAGCACGAACCCGACCAGGTTGCCCATCGGCAAGAATCCGACCATCCTGCCGCGTTTGTGGTCCGGCGCCTGCTCGACCAGGTAGGTCATCGCGCCGACGAACTCACCGCCGGTCGACAGCCCCTGGAAGATCCGCGCTATGACGAGCAGGATCGGCGCCCAGATGCCGATGGCGCTGTAGCCGGGCAGCAGGCCGGTCACGGTCGTGCTGATCGTCATCATCAGAATCGTGATGACCAGCACCCGATGCCGTCCGATGCGGTCGCCGAGGGGCCCGAAGATGAAGCCACCGAGAGGCCGCACCACGAACGCGGCGGCCAGCGTGCCGAAGGTCGCGATCAGGTGGACGCCGCTGACGCTCTTACCGGGGTAGAACACCTGGGCGAGGGTGGTGGCGATGTAGCCGTAGACCCCGAAGTCGTACCACTCCATGAAGTTGCCGATGGCGGTGCCCATGATGGTCTGGCGCATGGCCGGGTCGGCGACCCGGATCTCGTTGCGTGCCCATTTCCGGCGGCGGCGTCGCGCATTCATCGACGGATTGCGTACCCAGAAGTCCCGAGGGCCGAACAAGTTGCGCTCCCATCCGGCTCGTCGTCTTCATCGGCCGGTGGCCGATCGTAGCGACCGGGCCAGCCCGAGAAGAACTCATTGACCTTTCAGGCTGCCGATGCGAAGCGAATAATCCCGGGGCTTCGACCGGTCCTCCGACCGGGTGGCCGCCTCGATATCGTCGACGTAGCGCTGCGGGTCCCGGTCGACGATCGGCAAACCCTCGGTGGTGGGGTGTTCGGCCATGAAGTCGCTGTATTGCCGGCCCAGCGCTTCCCGCAGGCCGATGGGAGCCCTGCGACGGAAATCCGACAGCCCCTCTCGCTCCTCTTCGCCCATGTGGTCGTCGTTGGCCTCGCGCGTGCGGCCGACCGCCGCCCACCATTCGTCGGTGCCCACCTCTGCGGCGTTGGCGTCGCGCACCGCGTCGCGGATGTCGTTGTGATCACCGATGGCGTCGAGCGTCTCACCCTCGGCGTCGTCGCCGACCCGCGTCAGAAGTTGCGGGTAGAAGATCTTCTCCTCGATGTAGGCGTGCACGTCCAGCTTGTCGGCGAGGGGCCGCCACACCCGGGCAAGGGCGGTTTCGTCGACCGGCGTCTGAGCCTGCAGGTAGTCCAGCCTGGCGAACTGTTCGCGGAACCACTCGTGGTCGGCGAGGATCAACATGGTGATGTCAGCCATCGCGACGCCCCACCTCCCTCCCGCTACGGTTCGCGCCATGGTGTCCCATCGCGGCGCAGCCAGTCAACCGGCCGGGCAACGTCGAGAAGGGCCTCGTCGACCGTGCGGATACACTGGGTCGTCAGCATGTCGATCGACCGCGATCGCGTGCGAGAAAAAATCCACCACAGTCAGAGGTTGTTTGTGCCCGAGAACCGCAGCGAGCCCGTGAGCCTAGAGCCGCATTTCGACGACGTTCAGGCGCACTACGACCTGTCCGACGACTTCTTCGCGCTGTTCCTGGACCCCACGCGGACCTACAGCTGCGCCTATTTCCAGCGCGACGACATGACCCTCGAAGAAGCTCAGCTCGCCAAGGTCGACCTGTCGCTGGGCAAGCTCGGGCTGCAACCGGGCCAGACCCTGCTCGACATCGGCTGCGGCTGGGGCACCACCATCATCCGGGCCCTCGAGCAGTACGACGTCAACGTCGTCGGCCTCACCCTGAGCCGCAACCAGCAGGCGCACGTGCAGCAGCGCCTCGACGAGCACCCCAGCGCGCGGAGCAAGCGGGTGTTGCTACAGGGCTGGGAGCAGTTCGACGAGAAGGTGGACCGCATCGTTTCCATCGGCGCCTTCGAGCACTTCGGGCGCGACCGCTATCCCGACTTCTTCAAGATGGCCTACGAGGCGTTGCCCGCCGACGGCGTGATGATGCTGCACACCATCATCCAGCCCAGCCGCGAGGAATTCGAAGAGCGTGGGCTGCCCATCACCATGACGAAACTGCGGTTCATGAAATTCATCATGGACGAGATCTTCCCGGGCGGAGACCTGCCCGCGGCCAAGACGGTCGAAGAGCACGCGACCCGCGCCGGCTTCGGTCTCAAGCTCTACCAGCCGCTGCGCCTGCATTACGCGCGCACCCTCGACACCTGGGCGGCCGCCCTCGAGTCGCGCCGCGAAGAGGCCATCGCGATTCAGTCCCAAGAGGTCTACGACCGGTACATGAAGTACCTGACCGGGTGCGCCGACCTGTTCCGCGAGGGCTACACCGACGTCGCGCAGTTCACCCTCGTCAAGGGCTGAGGAACCGGGCCCCGATTCGGGCGCACCATAGCTGAACCCCGGGCCGGTTTATCCGTGCACCGCCCGGGGTAAAACCACGAGCAACAACCTGCATCGGTACGCGTCGGCCTTCGTCGGCGCGAAACCGCAGGGAAGGATTGATCGTGAGTGCCAAGCACCGGATGAGCGCGACGGCGCAGCAAAGACCGCCGGCGGATCGAACGCCGCGCCGGCGGTCGGGCATCGCGGCGGTGTGCGACGTGCTTTCCGCCTCGATGTTGTGCACGGCGGCGTGTGCGGCCCTGGTGCTCAACGCTCCGCACGGCGAGAAGCGAATGATCGAGGCGAGCCAGGAGCCGCCGTCCGCCGCTTCGCGCCCGGTGCGGCAGGAGGGCACCGTGGTCGCGGTGTCGGCGGGCTCGGTCACCGCCAGAAGCGCCGACGGCTACACGCAGACCTATCTCGTGACGCCCAACACCACGCTCATCGGTCGCGGTGGCCAACCGGCAGCTGCCGCTTCACATTTCACGGTCAATGACCACGTGGTCATCGTCGGAACCATCCAGGACGGCACCGCCATGGCCACCGCGGTGGCCGACCACGGTGCGGGACACGGGGACGGACCGCCGATGGACTACCTTGACGGGCAGGTCATTCCGGCCGGGCGCAGCTGATCCACCCCGCGCCGACATCCCCGGCTTTGGTCAACGACCTTGCGGCGCAGCGCCTCTGTCGTTCAGTCCGCGCCGCCGCTTCTCGCCTTCTCCCGGCGCCGTCCCGGGCCTACTCTGTATGCCATCCAGCCAGAGGAGGCGCCGTGAGCGAGCACGAAGTCAAAATGATCATCTTGTCGACTGACGACCTGGACGAGTCGATCCGGTTCTACAGCGAGACGCTGGGCATGGCGCTGAAGTTCCGCGATGGGGCGCACTTCGCCGCCCTCGACGGCGGCCCCGTCACGCTGGCGCTGGCGACCGCCGTGGACCACCCGATACCGGGTCAGGTCGTCGTCGGCATCAAGACCGCCGACGTCGACGCCGCGGCGAAGGCGGTGGAGGCCAGCGGCGGCGGCATCGTCAAAGGGCCGTACGACGACGCGCATGAACGCCGTGCCGTGGTCTATGACAACAAGGGCAACGGCCTGGTGTTCTACATGCCGCTGGGCCGCTGACCGGCGTTACTTGCCGTTGCGCTCGCGGTGCTTGCACCCGGGCCAACAGCAGGGCCTGCGCTTGCCCTCTTCCAGCTCCTCCTGTGTCCGGCGAATGCGGCGCTGCCGGGTGGCTTCCTGCTTGGCGTCCTCGACCCAGCAGATGAATTCGTTGCGGGCCAAGGGCGTGATGTCGTTCCACGCGGCGAGCGCGGTGGCATTGCCGATCAGCGACTCGCGCAGGTCGGCCGGAAGCTTGTGCACCACTCCGCCGGGTATCCGCTCACTGCTCATGGGGCCACAGTAGCTGTCCGCGCAGTAGACGATCGGCTGTGGTCGCGCGCCGTGGCTAAGAAGTCAAATGCGCGCTGTCGTCGTGCAATTCGTCGCGGCGCAATCCCATCGGCGTGCGGGCGGGCACATCACCGCCGGCGACCACCGTGCGGGTGACCGGCGTGAGCGCCCGGAACAGCGTCTCCACCTCGTCGTCGTCGAGCGCGTCGAGCGCGGACAGGGAAAGCGCATCGGTGGACCGTTCGATGTGGTCCTTCAGTTCCCGGCCGGCCGCGGTCAGCGAGCCCTCATCGTCGAGCAGCCCCCGTTCGGCCAGCCGTTGCTCGTGGTGTCGCCACGCGGCCTCGTCGTAGTCGCGGGTGCGCGCGATGTACTCGCGCGGGACACCGCCGGCCGCGGCGTGCAACACGTTGGACTCCCGGCCCGAGACGCCCGCGGCGGCCAGCACCGCCACATGTCCGTCGCCCCGGTGCTCGCGCAGCAGCGTCGTCGCGTGCCAGAGCGCGGCCAGCGGATCGTCCGGCCACGGCAACGCCAGGTTGGCGGCGAACAACGGTCGTGCATCCAGCGGGGCCCGCCTGGCCGCCTTGCCCGCCAATTCCGCTGCGGCACGGATGTTTTCGCCGTCGCCCAGCCCGTAGCGGCGCAACGCCGCGACGGCCGATTCCTGCCGGGCCCGCAACGCCGCGTCCGGCCCGGCGACCTCCCAGGCCGCCGGCAGCGCCTTGGCGATCCGTTCGGGGGCGAAGTTGTAGAAGATCGCGGTGACCACCTGCCGTGGCACCGGGCCCAGCGGCGCCGAGCGCGCGGCGAAGTAGCCCATCCAGAATCCGCGGTAGCCCAGCCCGTCCAGCGCCGCCCGCGCCTCCGGCGCGAAATACGTCACCGCATGCACCGGTTCGAAGCGGTCGAAGAAGCGCCGCGCCAGCAGGGGTTTCCGTTGCATGATGGCAGTTAACCACCCCCATGGTTGCCGGTGCTCAAAGCCTCAGCAGCCGCTCGGCATTGAGGTGGGCGATCTTCTCCCGGTCGGGCTGGTTGATCGGCATCCTGTCGAGGAACTGGCGGCACGCCTTGATGTTGCCGTAGGGATAGTCGGCGGTGAAGACCACGCGGTCGATGCCGATCACATTGACCATCGCCAGATAGGCGTTAAAGGACAGGCTCCAACTGGGATCCGCGGCGCCGGGCTCCTGACTGGAGAAATCGCCGGCGAGGATGCCACCGTAGAAGTTCTCCCGCAGGTACTCCTTGACGGTGCGTTTGAGACCCGTCGCCTCGACCGGAAACGAGTAGTCGGTCCGCCAGCCCATCCAGCTGAGCGCCTCGAAGTGGTGACCCACGATGATCTGTAGCTGCGGGAACCGGTCGAACACCCCACCCAGGATCAGCCGGAGGCAGTGCACCCCGGTGTCGATATGCCAGCCGACCCCGGCCGCCGCCAACCGAGCCGACACCTTCGGGTCAAAGCCGCCGTAATAGGTGTCGATGATCGACTGCGGCGGGATGGTCGGGTGCAAAAAGATTGGCACGCCCAGGGTTTCGGCGGATTCGAAGACCGGCCAGAAGAACGTGTCGTCCAGGTAGCGCCCGTTGACGTGTCCGTTGATCAGGGCGCCCACGAAGCCGTGATCGCGGACGGTGCGCTCGAGCTCGGCGGCCGCCGCCGAGGGGTCGCGCATCGGGAGGGTGGCGAAGCCGCGGAACCGGTCGGGATGCCGCCCGACCGCGGCGACGACCGCGTCGTTCGCCCGCCGGGCCAGCTCGATCGCCGAATCGGGGTCCAGAGTCTCGGGTCCCGGGACGGAGTGCGAAAGGATCTGCATGTCGATGCCCGCGGCGTCCATCGCGGCGATCCGCCCCTCGCCCACGTCGGTGATCCCCGGCGGCCATTCGCCTTCCGTTCCGGGAGAACCGTAGCCCGCGTGCCTCAGCATTTCGGTCGCCGAGTCGGCCCCTTGATTGCGGTGTTCTTCGGCTATGGCCGGAAACCTGTAGTGCTCCTCGATACCGATGACTTTCATCCGTCTCCTCCCGTACATGCAGACCCACGAGCGCGGGGCGCCGGGCGTTCACCGGAGTACCCGGGACGCGCCGGGACCGGCCCCGCATAGTCTCGAACCCGTGACCATCCCGTATGACGAGGCTCTGCGCGAGCGGATCAGCGGCAATCTCGCGCGCCACGACCGCCGCGAGGTGACCGACCCAACCAAACGGCACGCGGCGGTCGCCGTGGTGTTGGTGGACTCCACCCTCGGCGAGGACCGGGTGGATCCGGCGCCGGTGGACGAATGGAACGGTGACCGCCCGATGCCGGAGCCCGGCCTCGACGGCCGGATGGTCGGCGTCTCGGGCGGCGCGGCGTTCTTGTTGTGCCGGAGGGCATCTCGACTCACCTCACACGCCGCGCAATGGGCGCTGCCCGGTGGCAGGCTCGACCCGGGCGAGACCGCCGTCGACGCGGCCCTGCGGGAATTGCGCGAGGAGGTCGGCATCGCCGTGACCGGTTCGACCGTGTTGGGCCTCCTCGACGACTATCCGACGCGGTCCGGGTACGTCATCACCCCGGTCGTGATCTGGGGCGGCGGCCGCCTCGATCCCCGCCCGGCGCCCGACGAGGTGGTGGCGGTGTACCGGGTGGGGCTGCATCAATTGCAGCGCGACGACTCGCCGCGATTCATCACCATCCCGGAGAGCCCGCGCCCGGTCGTGCAGATTCCTCTGGGCAACGACCTGATTCACGCGCCGACCGGCGCCGTGCTGCTGCAGTTGAGGTGGCTGTGTCTGGAAGGCCGACCGGACGCGGTCGACGGGCTGGAGCAACCGGTCTTCGCCTGGAGGTAGCGATCGATGGCAGGCGCCGCGGTGTGAGCGGCGGCTGTCACGCGACGGACGCTCGGTGTTCGCCTTCCGGTCACCGGCGGGCGTATTGACTCTGCAAGCCTGGACCGACGCTCCGGGACTCAGGAGTCGCCGTGCTCCCAGAAAGGGCGGCCATGACAGAACACTTGCGCGCATACAACAGCCTTTGGCAGGTGCGCAGCGACTCGTGGTGCCGGTTGGAAGAAGCCGCGGACCGGCTGACGCGGCCGACCACCACCGGCACGCTGAGGGACAAATGGGCGGGCGCCTGCCAGGAGTTGCTGACGCGCCTGAGCACGCTGGAGCCCTACTGGGCCTACCCCGGCGCGCCGCAGTTCGCGCGCATACAAAGGCTTTTCGCCGCCGGCAGCTACGACAAGTTCGCGCAGGCGGTCGCGCAGGTCAACCGGGCGCTGACCACCGAGTCCTACCGCTCAGGGGACGTGGACAACGCCGGTGCCGACGAACTCGACATGTTCCCGTCCGATCCGCGGCAACTCATCGAGCATCAGCCGGCGTCGCAGCGCGACCGTCCCTACTTCGAGGTGCTGGTCGTCGAGAAGATGACCGAGGACCAGGAACGCGCCCTGCGCAACGAGGTCCGCAAATGGCGGCGCCCCGACGACGAATTCGTCTACGAACTGGTGGTGGTCGCCAGCGGGGACGAGGCCCTCATCGCGGCGCGGCTCAACGTCAACCTGCAGGCGGTGGTGATCCGCCGGCGCTTCTCGCACCAATCGACGCGGGACCTGTCGGCGCTGTCGGAGTTCGTCGACACGGCCGTATCCGACGAGCTGAACGACCACCAGACTCCCGAGGAACGCGCGCAGATCCTGGCGACATCGCTGGCCGAACTGCGGCCGGAGCTCGACCTGTACCTGATGACCGAGATCGAGGTCGAAGACATCGCCGGTCGGCTGGGCCAGTACTTCCGCAGGGTGTTCCACGCGCGCGAGGGCATGCTCGAGCTGCACCTGTCGATCTTGCAGGGCGTCGCGGCGCGTTACCGCACACCGTTCTTCAGCGCGCTCAAGCAGTACAGCCACCGGCCCACCGGTGTCTTTCACGCGCTGCCGATTTCGCAGGGCAAATCGATCGTCAACTCCCACTGGATCAGGGACATGGTGGGGTTCTACGGCCTCGACGTGTTCATGGCCGAGACGTCGGCGACGTGCGGGGGCCTCGACTCACTGCTGGAACCGACCGGGCCGCTGCGAGAAGCGCAACAACTCGCCGCGCAGGCCTACGGATCGCGGCACACGTACTTCGTCACCAACGGGACCTCGACGGCCAACAAGATTGTCACGCAGGCGCTGGTGGCGCCCGGCGACATCGTGCTGCTGGACCGCAACTGCCATCAATCGCACCACTACGGGATGATGCTCGCCGGTGCGAACGTGGTGTATCTGGAGGCGTATCCGCTCAACGAGTATTCGATGTACGGGGCGGTCCCCCTGCGGGAGATCAAGTCAAAGCTGTTGGCGCTCAAAAGGGCCGGCAAGCTCGACCGCGTGAAGATGATGTCGCTGACGAACTGCACCTTCGACGGGATCGTCTACGACGTCGAGCGTGTCATGGAGGAGTGCCTGGCCATCAAACCCGACCTGGTATTCCTCTGGGACGAGGCCTGGTTCGCCTTCGCGCGGTTCCACCCGGTCTACCGGACGCGCACCGCGATGGCCGCGGCACGGACCATGCGCGCGCGGCTGCAGGACCCCGGCTATCGGCGTCGCTACGAGGAATATCTCTCGGCCGGTGGCAACGAAACACCCAGCGACGACGAGCTTTTGGACCGTCGCTTGCTGCCCGACCCCGCCCGGGCCCGGGTGCGGGTGTACGCCACGCAGTCGACGCACAAGACGTTGACCGCGCTGAGGCAGGGATCGATGATCCACGTTTTCGATCAGGATTTCGACCAGAAGGTCGCCGAGCCGTTCCACGAGGCATACATGGCCCACACGTCGACCTCCCCCAACTACCAGATTCTCGCATCGCTGGACCTGGGGCGCCGGCAGGTCGCGCTGGAGGGAGTCGAGCTGGTGCAACGGCAGATCGAGAACGCGATGCAGTTGCGCGACGCGATCGACAACCATCCGTTGCTCAGCAAGTACATGCGCTGCCTGCGCACGTCGGATCTGATCCCGGAGCCGTTCCGGCCGTCGGCTATCGCCCAGCCGCTGCGCTCGGGCCTGCGCAACATGATGGCGGCGTGGGGCCAGGACGAGTTCGTGCTCGACCCGTCGCGGATCACGTTGTTCATCGGGCCCACCGGCTACGACGGCGACACCTTCAAACGCCAGCAGTTGATGGACCGCTACGGAATCCAGATCAACAAGACGTCGCGCAACAGCGTCCTGTTCATGACCAACATCGGCACCACGCGCAGTTCGGTCGCCTTCCTGGTGGAGGTTCTGGTCAACATCGCCACCGAACTCGACCAGAACATCTCCGAGATGAGCCTCGGCGAGCGAGAGCACTTCGACCGCGCGGTCTACCGGCTCACCGAAATGTCCTTGCCACTGCCCGATTTCAGCGGATTCCACCCCGCCTTCCTGGATCACAGCGGCGCCGAGCCGACGCCCGAGGGGGACGTCCGCCGCGGGTTCTACCTCTCCTACGACGACACCAACTGTGAGTACCTCACCGGCGACCAGATCGATGAACGGCTCGACGCGGGCATTGACGTCGTGTCGGCGACGTACGTGACGCCCTACCCGCCGGGCTTTCCGGTCCTGGTGCCCGGGCAGCTGTTCAGTCGCGGCATCCTGCAGTTCATGCGCGACCTCGACACGCCCGAAATTCACGGCTACTTACCAAATTTCGGCTACCGCGTGTACACCGGTAAAGCCATCGAAATGGCTGGCCGGCCGGCCGGCCTGCCGTCCAACGGCCACCGCGCCGTCGGCGCCCCAGACGGGGCGAAGCAGACGCCGAAGAAGCCGGGCAAGCGTGCCCGGCTCAGCGGCGAGGGGAGCGTTCCCGAGGTCGGTCAGGATGAGCTGCTCGGCCAGCAGCAGCCCGGCGACGCGGTGAGCTCGGGTTCTGCTTAGGCCGCGCGGCCATGCGGTGGTCGATGACGTCCAGCGCGCGCTCGGCCCATCGAACGTTCTCTTCCTCGAACGCGATCCCACGCAGCAGCGTCAAATAGGGGCCGATCCGCTCGGCATGGGCCAAAAACTCCCCCTCGGCGTGTCCGTCGAGTATGCGCGCCCGCAAGCGTTCGTAGCGTTGCAGTTTGGCCGTCGCCCACTGCAGGCGCTCGACGATGAACTCCCGCACGGCGGGTGCGTCCCCGGCGTCCGCGGCCTGGACCTTGATGAGCAGTTCGTCGCGAATCGCCGAGGGCTTGGGCGCCCTCGCGGTGAACTCCCGGATCGCGTCGTGGCCGGCCTCGGTCAGCGAGAACAGCCGCTTGTTTGGCCGGCGCTCCTGCTGCACGACGCGCGCCCGGATGAGGCCCTGCTCGGCAAGGCGGTCGAGTTCGCGGTACAGCTGCTGGGGGGTGGCCATCCAGAAATTCGCCACCGAGGCGTCGAAGTCCTTGGCGAGGTCGTATCCGGACGACTCGCCCTCGAGGAGGGCCGCCAGGACAGCGTCACGCAGCGACATCGAAGAAGAGTACAACGATACGAATAATCAACAAAGTGATTAATCGCACTATGGACACGGGCCGACGGACCGCATAGCGTCAACGGCACTTCCCAACCAATCCAAGCCGAGGTGTCGGATGCATCCCTTCCGCAAAGCCGTCGAGGACCGCGACGAGAGCGGCATCCACGCGCTGCTGGCCGACGACGTCGTGTTCACCAGCCCGGTCGCGTTCAAGCCCTATGTCGGCAAGCCGATCACCGCGGCCATCCTGAGCGGCGTGTTGCGCATCTTCGAGGACTTCCGTTACATCCGGGAGATCCACGACGACGACGGCCGAGACCACGCCCTCGTGTTCGAGACTGGAATCGCCGGGGCGCCCGGGGTCAAGATCACCGGCTGCGACTTCCTGCACTTCAACGACGACGGCCTGATCGACGACTTCATGGTGATGGTGCGGCCGCTCTCAGGCGCGAAGGCGTTGTCCGAGGCGATGGGCGCCCAGTTCGAGCGGATCCAGCAGGAGGCGCTCCAACTGGCCGACACGTTCACCACCGCGTAGGGGCGAGCGACCATGCGAATCGGATTAGGCATCAACTATGCGGGCGGCTTCAAGGACGTGGCCGCCGAAGTGGCCGACCTCGAGCGTGCCGGACTCGACATCGTCTTTGTCCCCGAGGCCTATTCGTTCGACGCGGTGAGCGCGCTCGGTTACCTGGCCGCCAGCACCGAACGGGTCGGCCTGGCCTCGGGGATCCTGCAGCTCTACACCCGAACGCCCACGCTCACCGCGATGACCGCCGCCGGGCTCGACTACGTCTCCGATGGCCGGTTCACCCTTGGGCTGGGGGCTTCCGGTCCGCAGGTCATCGAGGGCTTTCACGGGGTGCCCTACGACGCGCCGATCGGCCGGACCCGCGAAGTGATCGACATCTGCAGGCAGGTCTGGCGGCGCGAACCCGTCAAGCACCAGGGCAAGTACTACACGATCCCGCTTCCCGCCGGGCAGGGCACCGGGCTCGGAAAGCCGCTCAAGCTGATCAACAAGCCGGTGCGAGAACGCATTCCGATATTGGTCGCGGCGCTTGGCCCCAAGAATGTCGAGCTCGCGGCCGAGATCGCCGAGGGCTGGCAGCCGATCTTCTACCTGCCCGAGAAGGCGCAGGAGGTGTGGGGCGAGGCGCTGGCCGCCGGCCGCGCCAAGCGGGACGCCGAGCTGGGTGAGTTGGACATCTACGCCGGCCCGGTCCTCGCCATCGGTGAAAACGTGGAGTCGCTAAGGGAATTCGTGAAACCCCATCTCGCCCTCTACATCGGCGGCATGGGCGCCAAGGGCAAGAACTTCTACCACGCCCTGGCGACGAAGTACGGCTACGGCCCGCAGGCGGACCGGATCCAAGAGCTCTACCTGGCCGGCGACAAGGACGGCGCCGCCAAGGTCGTGCCCGACGAGCTGGTCCGGGACGTGAACCTGATCGGCAGTCGCGAGTTCGTCAAGGATCGACTGGCCGCGTTCCGCGAAGCGGGGGTCACCACGCTCAACGTGGCGCCCATCGCGTCCACCCCGGGCGAGCGGGTCAAGCTGATCGAGACGCTGCGCGAATTGCTCTGAGCGCGGGCGATTTCAGGCCTGTCGGTGGGCGTCGCGCCGCAATCGCACCGCCCGACTCGCGGCGGCCAGCAACGCCAGCGCGGCCATCACCGCGAGAACGGTCGCCGACACCGCCGACCCGACCGTCGCCAAAATGAGCGGCAGCCCGAAACCGATGTAGGTCACCACGTAGAACGCGCCGACCAGCGCGCCGCGCAAGCGTTTCGGCGCCGCGGCCTCCAGATCGATCAACCCCTCACGCAAGCACAGGCCGGAGGCGCATCCCC
>NZ_LZJA01000139.1:0-2585 GCF_001666785.1 Mycobacterium sp. E3305
CGCAGCGAAAACCCGGCCTGGGCAACGAAATCGGGCTCCAACTCGTCGACCGCCGCGGCGAAGGCCGGCTCGTCGGCGAGCAGCCGGCGGCCCATGCCGGCCCATTGCGACCCGCGCCCGGAGTAGACGAACACCGTGCCCGGCCCGACCGCGCCCTCGCGGCAACCCACCAGGCCGGTGGCCGGCTCACCGGCCGCCAGCGCGCGCAACCCCGCGACCGCCTGGTCCCGATCGACGGCGGCCACCGTGGCGAACGCGGCGTGCCGGGCCCGGTGATGGTTGAGGGTGTGCGCCACGCCGGCCAGCGGCAGCGTGGCGCCCGGACCGTCCAGCCAGTCGGCCAGCACCGAGGCCGTCGCGGCCACCCGCTGCGGAGTCCTGCCCGACACCACCAACGTCGACACCGCCGGCTCTGAGCCACGGCGGTCCGGAATGACTTCCGGCGCTTGCTCGATCACGACATGCGCGTTAGTCCCGCTCACGCCGAACGACGACACGCCGGCCCGGCGGGGCTGCCCGCTCTCCGGCCACTCCATGTCTTCGGTGGTGATCGTCAGCCGCGACACGTCCTCGCTGGCGTGGGGCGTGAGCTCGCGGAAGTTCAGGTTGCGCGGGATGCGACCGTTGCGGACGGCCAGCACCGTCTTCATGAACCCGGTGATGCCGGCCGCCGCCTCCAGGTGACCGAGATTGGTCTTGACCGCCCCCAGCACCAGCGGCGCGCGGCCCTCGCGGTCGGCGAAAACCTTGCTCAGGGAATCGAGTTCGATCGGGTCGCCGAGCGGCGTGCCCGTCCCGTGCGCCTCGATGTAGTCGATCTCGGCCGGGGTCAACTTGGCCGAGGTCAGCGCCTGCCGAAGCAGCGCCTGCTGCGCGGGGCCGTTGGGAACGGTGACGCCGCTGCTGGCGCCGTCCTGGTTGACGGCCGAACCGCGAACCACGGCGAGGATGCGATTGCCGTCGCGTTGCGCGTCGGACAGCCGCTTGAGCACGACCACCCCGCAGCCCTCGCTGCGCACGTAGCCGTCGGCGTCGGCGTCGAAGGTCTTGCACTGCCCCGCGGGCGACAACATGCCCCACCGTGAGCAGGCGATGCTGGTGCCGGGGCTCAGCAGCAGGTTGGTGCCGCCGACCAAGGCCGTGTCACTTTCGTTCCAGCGCAGGCTCTGGCAGGCCAGGTGAATCGCCACCAGCGACGACGAGCACGCCGTGTCGAGGACCATCGCCGGGCCGCGTGCGCCGAGCAGATACGCCATCCGGCCCGCGGCGAAGTTGGCGGAGTTGCCCGTCAGGACGTAGGCGTCGAGCTCCTCGGGTCGCATCGCCTCGGAGAGCGTGAGCATGTAGTCGTAGGCCGTCACACCGACGTACACCGAGGTCTGGGTGCCGCGGATGGTATGCGGCGGAATCCCCGCGTCTTCCAGCGCCTCCCAGGCCACCTCGAGGAACAGCCGCTGTTGTGGATCCATCGCCGCCGCCTCGCGTGGGGTGATGGAGAAAAACTCGGCGTCGAATTCGTCCGGCTGCCAAGTGGAAAGGAAGCCGCCTTCGCGGTTGCAGATGGTTCCCGGCACGGTGTGGTCGTCGGTGTACAGGGCGTCCGCGTCCCAGCGCTCGGGCGGCACCGGCACGATGCCGCTTCGCCCGTCGCGCAGCAATTCCCAGAATTGGTCCGGGTTGTCCACCCCGCCGGGCAACCGGCAGCCCATCCCGATCACCGCGATCGGCTCGGTGCCGGCCTTCTCGGCGATCTCCAGCCGGGCGCTCAGATCGTCGATCTTGTGCAGCGCCTCGGTGATGATCGCCCGGCGGTCCGGTGTCGAGGTGGTCATCGCGTTCCTCTGAGTCGTTCCGAAAGGTGTTCCAACAACTCGGCTTCGGTGAGTTCGTCGTAGACGTCGGAGGCGGGTTCGGCATCCGGTTCGGCGAGTTCGGGCAGCATCGTCGCCAAGTAGTCGGTGAGGCTGTACACGGTCGGGTAGTCGAAGATCACCGAAGCCGGCAGGAATTCACCGAGACTGTCCGACAACGCGCGCTGCAGCGTGACGCTCATCAGGGAGTCCATTCCGAGCTGGAAGAAGCCGATCGAGGGATCCAGCGACTCGCTGGGTGGTAGCCCCATCACCCCGGCCGCCAGCAACCCGACGTGGTCCAGCAGCATGTCGTGGCGGCGTTCGGGCGGGCACTTACTCAGGCCGACGCGCAATTCGCTTGCGGGCATGGCGGTTTCGCCGGGCACCGGAAGCAGGTCGTCGACGATGTGCAGCGCGCCGCGGGTGCGGTAGGCGGCCGCGAGCAGTGGCCAATCCGCTTCTACCACAATGGAATGCACGCCTGCGGCGGGGCTCATGGCCCGCGGCAGAGCGCCGATGGCGACCTCGTCGTTCATGGGCACCAGCCCCGAACCCATGCTGACCTGGCCGAATTGGTGCTCGGCGTCGGACAGGGATTTCCACAGTCCCCAGTTGACCGTCGTCGCCGACAATCCCATCACGTGCCGCGCGTACGCCAGGGCGTCCAGGTAGCCGCTGGTGGCGGTGTAGTGGGCCAGCCACCGCGAACCGGTGAGGCCGGAGATGGAGGAG
>NZ_LZJA01000140.1:0-749 GCF_001666785.1 Mycobacterium sp. E3305
CAGGAATTCGACGGCATGTCGCGCCTGAGCGGGCTGGTCACCCCGGAGCTGCGGGCCGCCATCGAGGCCATGCTGGCCAAGCTGGCCGCGCCCGGGGTGTGCAACCCCGATGACGAAATCCCGGTGGTCGACGCGACGCCCGATCAGGACGCGGTGCGCCGCGACACCCGCAGCACGGCGCAACGCCACCACGACGCCTTCCTGGCCGGGCTGCGCGGACTCTTAGCATCGGGGGACTTGGGCTCCCATAACGGGCTGCCGGTGTCGATCGTGGTGAGCACCACGTTGCAGGAGTTGGAGGCCGCCGCCGGTAAGGCGTTGACGGCCGGCGGCACGCTGGTGCCCATGTCCGATGTGATCCGCTGGGCCGGCCACGCCCACCACTATCTGGCGATCTTCGACAACGGGCGGCCCCTGGCGCTGCACCACACCAAACGGCTGGCTTCCCCGGCGCAGCGAATCATGCTCTACGCCAAGGATCGCGGATGTACCAGGCCGGGATGTGACGCCCCGGCCTACCATAGCCAGGTCCATCATGTCCGAGGCTGGCAAAACACCCGGCGCACCGACATCGACGACCTCACGCTGGCCTGCGGGCCCGACAACCGCCTCGCCGAACAAGGCTGGACCACCCGCACCAACGCCCGCGGCGAAACCGAATGGATCCCCCCACCCCACCTCGACCACGGCCAACCCCGCACCAACACCTACCACCACCCGAACGTCATCAGCGACACCGACGACGACGA
>NZ_LZJA01000141.1:0-32218 GCF_001666785.1 Mycobacterium sp. E3305
TGCACACCGCGCTGCGGCTGCCCCGCGACGCCGAGCTGATCGTCGACGGCCACAACGTCGTCGAGGACGTGCACGCCGTGCTGGACCGGATGGGTGACTTCACCGACCGGTTACGCAGCGGTGAATGGACCGGGGCCACCGGACAAAGAATCAGCACCGTGGTCAACATCGGCATCGGTGGGTCGGACCTGGGCCCGGTGATGGTGTATCAGGCGCTGCGTCATTACGCCGACGCAGGGATTTCGGCCCGCTTCGTCTCCAACGTCGACCCCGCCGACCTCATCGCCACCCTGGCCGACTTAGACCCTGCCACAACGCTTTTCATCGTCGCATCGAAAACGTTCTCGACGTTGGAGACCCTCACCAACGCGACCGCCGCGCGCCGCTGGCTGACCGACGCGCTCGGCGACGCCGCGGTGTCCAAGCATTTCGTGGCGGTCTCCACCAACAAACGCCTGGTCGACGACTTCGGCATCAACACCGACAACATGTTCGGCTTCTGGGATTGGGTCGGCGGACGGTACTCGGTCGACTCGGCGATCGGCCTGTCGGTGATGGCGGCGATCGGCAAGGAGGCGTTCGCCGATTTCCTGTCCGGATTCCACATCGTGGACCGGCATTTCAAGACCGCCCCGCTGGAGTCCAACGCGCCGGCGCTGCTGGGACTGATCGGGCTGTGGTACTCCAACTTCATGGGAGCTCAGTCGCGCGCGGTGCTGCCGTATTCCAACGATCTGTCCCGCTTCGCCGCCTATCTGCAACAGCTGACCATGGAATCCAACGGCAAGTCGACGCGCGCGGACGGCACCCCGGTCACCACCGATACCGGCGAAATCTTCTGGGGCGAACCGGGAACCAACGGCCAGCACGCCTTCTATCAGTTGCTGCACCAGGGCACCCGGCTGGTGCCGGCCGACTTCATCGGCTTCAGCCAGCCCCTCGACGACCTGCCCACGGTCGAGGGCACCGGAAGCATGCACGACTTGCTGATGAGCAACTTCTTCGCCCAGACCCAGGTGCTCGCGTTCGGAAAGACGGCCGAGGAGATCGCCGCCGAAGGCACGCCGGCCGACATCGTGCCGCACAAGGTGATGCCCGGCAACCGGCCGTCGACCTCGATCCTGGCCGACCGGCTCACGCCGTCGGTGCTGGGCCAGCTGATCGCCCTCTACGAGCATCAGGTCTTCACCGAGGGCGTCGTCTGGGGCATCGACTCGTTCGACCAGTGGGGGGTGGAGCTGGGCAAGACCCAGGCCAAGGCGCTGCTGCCGGTGATCACGTCGGACGGCTCGCCGGACCCCCAGTCCGACAGCTCGACCGACGCGCTGGTGCGCCGCTACCGGACCGAACGCGGGCGCACCAGCTAGTCAGCCCGTGCGGCTCATGACGTCGGAGCCCAATCGCCGTACAAAGGTACGCAAACGTTCCACCGTCGCGGTCTGCGGCTCGCTCAGGTGCAACTGCAGCAGTTCGCGTCCGGCCGCGTGCAGGATCCGCGCGGTGTACTCCGGGTCGTGCACGTGAGGATTGATGCGCAGCAATTCGGTGACGAAGAACTCCAGCACGACGGCCTGCGATTGCGCCAGCCGCGTATACAACTCCGGCGGAGCGCCCTGCGGCGGAAACAGGAACAGCCGCCACGTCGCCGGATGGGCGTCGACCGCGGCCAGCACCCCGTCGAACGCGACGACCAGCGACTGGTCCCCGGCGACGGCATCCAATCCCGAGACCGCCTCGGCGAATTGGGCGCCGGCCCGCGCCGCCTCACGGTCGATCAGTGCGACGAAGAGTCCCGCCGGGTCGCCGAACAGCTGATAGATCAACGACCGATTGATGCCGGCGGCCCCGGCGATGCGGTTGGGCGTGGCCGCGTGGAAACCCTCGGCGTCGACGATCGCGTGAGTGACGTCGAGGATCTGCTCGCGCCGGCCCTCGCCGGTCATGCGCCGCTTCGGGCTGCCCGCACTCATGCTTGACAGCATAACTAACAACTTGTGAGTATTGCTCACGAACTGTTAGTTAATCGGAGGCAGCGATGGTCACGTACTACCCCGAGCTCGCCGCGCGAGTGCGCAGCCAGCGCGATTTGCAGCCCGACCTGTATGGAGACTTCGACTTCGACCGGCGGCCGGACCGTCTGGCCACGGAACCGAACGTCGACTCGGCCCTGCCCGCCTGGATCGCCGACCGCGCACCGATTCTGCAAGACGACCGCGTGGTCGAGTTGATGAGCACGGCGACCCTGCTCGGCGACGTCGTCGCCGATCCCTATGCGGCACTGATGACTTCGCGCAGCGTCGCCCAGCTGATCGACATGCTCAAGACGGCCTGCCGAGAGGGAATCGAGTCGGTGCCCGACGCGCCCCCCGAACTGGTTTCGTTCATCGCCGCCATGGAGGCGACCCCGGAGTGGATCGACTTCGATCTGGTCCGGGAGGGCGCCCGCCACGAGCGGATTCCCGCAGCGCTGCTGGCACCCTTCATCACGCGCGGGGCCTTCATCGCGACCTTCACCAACACCTACGCCGCGCTGCCGATGGCCCTCACCGGCGCACTCTCGGGTAAGCGGGCCGCGCGCCGGGTGAACGAGACCGCCAGTTTCTTCGCCGTCACCACCCTCCCCGGTGCGCTGGATCGATTCGGCCCCGGTTTCGAGGCGGCCGCCATGGTCCGGCTGATGCACTCCATGGTCCGCTACAACGCCCTGAAGAAATCCGACAAGTGGGATGCCGCCGTATACGGCATGCCCGTGCCGCAGGTCGACCAGATGCCGGCCGGCATGATCGGCCAGTACCTGCTGGCCCGTAAGGCGCGCCAACAGGGCCGGACGGAGTTCACCCCCGAGGAGCGCGCGGTCGTCGAATTCGCCAGGTACCGCTGCTTTTTGCTCGGCCTACCGGAAGAACTGCTGCCCTCTGAACCGGCCGACATCGTCCACGTGATGCACGCGCGCTCGGCACTGCTGCGCGACGGGTTCGACAGCATCTGCCAAGAACTCGTCCGCGGCACGATGGCGGCCTACTTGCGCCCCGACACCACGCTGTTCGACCGTTGCGCGGAGGCGGTCGAAAAGAGTTTCAGCAAGCTCACTTTCGTTCGCACCTTCTGCAACGGGAATCGTGAGGTCGCCGAGGCGATGGGTGTCTCGATGGGGCCGACGGACCTCGTGCGCGTCGCCCTCACCGCGCCCTTCATCATCGGACGTTTTACCGCAGTGAGCCACGCCAGCCGCGTCCCCGTGCTCAGGGACATCACCGACGCGTACGTGATCGGGCTCCTCAAGCTACGGCTGGCAACCTACGGCAAGCCCGAATTCACGAGCGACGCAGAGCATTACACGCCGGTGCCGCACTGATTCAGGCGAACCACTTGGTGAGCGGGGGCGGCAGCACCCGCATCACCTGCACCAGCGGCGCCCACGGCCACCACGGCACCGCCGCCCGGCCGGGCTCGCGCTCCATGGCGGTGACGAGAGCGTTCACGCCAGTCTCGTTGTCCACCATCAACATCGTGCTGTTCGACTTGGCCGTCATCTCCGACTCGATGTAGCCGGGCTCGATGACCGAAACCTTGATGGGGCCCTTGGCGTATTCGGCGCGCAGGGATTCCCCCAGCGAGCTCAAGCCGGCCTTGCTCGCCGCGTAGGCGGCCTTGACGCCCGGCACGCCCTTGTTGCCGAGCACCGACGAGATGAGAACCAGATGTCCCGAACCGGCCTTGTTGAACATCTCCAGCGCGGTCTCGATCTGCACCAGCGCGGCAACCAGGTTGGTCTCGAGGGTCGCCTTGTTGGCCCACAGCTTGCCCGAGCCGAGTTTCGCGCCCTTGCCGATGCCCGCGTTGACGATGACACGATCGACGCCGCCGAGCTCGTCGCTGAGTTCACCGAAGACCTTCGGCACCTGCTCGTGGTCATTGACGTCCAGCGCCGCCACGGCGATCTTGATGCCCGGATACTGTTGGGAAAGTTCGGCTTTCAGCTCGTCGAGCCGGTCGGTGCGCCGGGCGCACAGCGCCAGGTCGCGGCCCTTCGCGGCGAACGCCCGCGCCATGCCGGCGCCCAGGCCGGAGCTGGCACCCGTGATGAGGATCTTCTGACGAGTCATCCGGGCAGCATATCGACAGGTGTCAAGTCGCGGGTCGCCGCCTACTTGAGCAGCCGCGACATCCGCCGGTCGGCCAGCACCTTGCCGCCGGTCTGGCACGTCGGACAGTATTGAAAAGACTTGTCCGCGAAGGAGACTTCGCGCACGGTGTCCCCGCACACCGGGCAGGGCAGGCCGGTGCGGGCGTGCACCCGCAGTCCGGAGCGCTTCTCCCCCTTGAGCGTGGCCGCGCCCTGGCCTACGGAGCGGCTCACCGCATCGCGCAGGACCGACACCATCGCGTCGTGCAGGGCGGTGAGCTGCTCATCGGTCAGCTTGCCGGCGGTGGCGAACGGGGAAATCTTGGCAACGTGCAGGATTTCGTCGCTGTAGGCGTTGCCGATGCCGGCGATCACCTTCTGGTCGGTGATGACCGTCTTGATCCGGCCGGTGTTGCCGGCCAACAGGCCGGCGAGATCGTCGACGGTCAGCTCCAGCGCGTCGGGTCCGAGGGCGGCGATGCCGGGGACGGACTGCGGATCACCGACGAGCCACACGGCCAGACGCTTCTGGGTGCCGGCCTCGGTGAGGTCGAAGCCGGGCGCATCGCCGGGCGTGCCGAGGTGCACGCGCAAGGCGATCGGGCCCTTGCCCGGCCGCAGCGGCGCCGCGGCCAGCTTGTCCGACCACCGCAACCACCCCGCCCGCGACAGGTGGGTGATCAAGGACAGCTCTCCCGCCTGCAGCCCCAGGTACTTGCCCCAGCGGTGGGCCCCGGTCACGGCTTGGCCGTGCAGCGCGCCCAGCGGCGGATCGAACGTTTTCAGCACGGAGAGCGCGCCGACATCGACGCGGCCGATCGTCAGGCCGACGGCATGGCGGCGCAGATGGTCGGCCAGGGCTTCGACCTCGGGCAGTTCCGGCACGCCCTTCAGTCTGCCGGTCTGAGTAAATAGGTGTCCATGATCCAGCCGTGCCGCGCGCGGGCGTCGGCGCGCAGCGACACGATCCGCGCCGCGACCTCGCCGACGGTGCCGGCCGCCAGCAGCTCGTCGGCGGTGCCCAGATAGGCGCCCCACCAGATGCGGGTGTCGGGCGGGCACGCCTGGAAGGAGCATTCGGCGTCGAGCATGACGACCGCCGATCCGGTCAACCCGTGCGCGCGCAGCTGCCGACCGGTGGTGATGAGCACCGGTTCCCCGACCTCGTTGAGTGGGATGCGATGCCGGGCGGTCAGCGCCTGCACCGCGGTGATGCCCGGAATCACATCGAAGGTGAACTCGAGCTCGGTGGCCACCGCCTCCAGGATGCGCAGGGTGCTGTCGTAGAGCGACGGGTCCCCCCAGGCCAGGAAGGCGCCGACACCGTCGGGTCCCAGCTCGGCGGCGATCGCGTCGGCCCAGACCCGCGCCCGCGCGGCGTGCCAGTCCGAGACGGCCTCGCGATAGTCGGAGCCGGCCGCGCGTTTGGGGTCGGGCAGCTCGACGAAGCGGTAGCCGGGCCCGCGGATGAACCGGGAGCAGATCTCCCGTCGCAGCGCCACCAGGTCGCTTTTCGCCTCGCCCTTGTCCATCGCGAAGAACACCTGGGTGTCGTTGAGCGCCTCGATCGCCTGGACGGTCACGTAGTCGGGGTCGCCGGCGCCGATGCCGATGACGTGGATATGCCGGCCCAAGAAACCCTCCTCGTCTCTTGCATCAGACTGCCGAATCGAAACCTGAAGGGCCTAGTCGGGGCCAAAAGTACCCAGTACCATGGGTACCGTCTGAAGCACCCAATGAAGGGACGCCAGCGCATGACAACTGCGGTGAAGCCAGGCGGGCCGAGTCGTGAAGAGTTTTCGGAGCGCCTGCTGAGGGGCTCGGTCAAAAAGTCCTACGAGCCGGTCGTTGACATCGACTGGGACGCCCCGCTGGATCCGGACAAGTTCTACCTGCCGCCGCGCCTGGTGTCGCTGTACGGCACGCCGATGTGGGACGAGATGACCCGCGAGCAACAAATCGAGCTCTCGCGCCAGGAGTTGGTCAACACGCTGTCGGCCGGGATCTGGTTCGAGAACATGCTCAATCAGTCGCTGCTGCGAACGATCCTGCACGAGGACCCCACCAGCAAGTCGACCCACTACAAGCTGACCGAGTTGGGCGACGAGACCCGCCACATGGTCATGTTCGGCAAGGCCATCGAGCGTATCGGCGCAAAGCCGGTGCGGCCGCGGCTGTTTCACCGGATGATCATCAACGCGCTTCCGCTGGCGTTTCAGCGCGGCTCGATGCTGTGGGTGGCCGCGCTGATCGGTGAAGAAATCTTCGATTCGCTGCAGCGGCAGATGATGGACGACCCGGAGCTGCAGCCAATCATCCAGCGCCTCATGCGGATTCACGTCACCGAGGAGGCGCGCCACATCCAGTTCGCCCGCGACGGCGCCCGTAAACGCGTGGCCGAAATGCCCCGGATCAACCGCTGGTTCATGGCCAACATCAACGGGCTGGGCGGCTACTTCTTCAACTACCTGTTCAGCAATCCGATCCCGTACGCGCGCACGGGTCTGGACCCGAGGCGGGCGCGACACATCGCGCGCACCAGCCCGCACCGCCGCGAGATGCAGGTGGCCGGATTCGCCCCGCTGGCGGGGTTCCTGAGCGAGGTGGGCCTGCTCGGCCCGATCGCGCGCCGCGGCTGGAAGCGCAGCAGGTTTCTGTGACGCGGCCGGGCGGCCTCGCTGACTCCCGCCACCCCGTAGCCGTCCTCGGCCCGCGCGCCGACGCTCCCACTGCGTTGGCGGCCGCGGGCGTCACAGACTTCGTCGTCCTCGACGAGCACGTCGCGCGGGTCCAGTCGGTGTTCGACGACGCGACAGACACCTGGCTGTTGACGACGGCCGACGGCGAGGCCGCGCGGGCGCGGGCCGTCATCACCGCCGAGCCGCCGTTCGTCCCCTGGCTGCCGGACATCGCGGGCCGCGACGCCTTCCCGGGACAGTCATTTCACGCGGCGACGTGGGCACCCGAGTTCGATCCGTACGGCAAGCGCATCGCCATCGTCGGCACGGACGCGAGCGCCGGCCACCAGATCGGCCGGCTGACCCGGGCGGCCGCGTCGGTCACCGTCTTCGCCCACTCGCCGCGCAGGGTCGTCACCGAGGTACCGCTGTGGTCCACCCGCGCCAAACGCCGGCTGCGGCACCCACTCCGGCCGGCCGACGCCCATCGCCCTTCGGTCGCAAGGTCGCCGATAGCGGCGGTCACCGAGTCGGGCATCCGCACCCGCGACGGCGCCGACCATCACGTCGACGCCATCATCTACGGCACCGGATTCTCCATTCCCGAGGAGTCGGCCGATCAAGCGTTCGTCGGCGCCGGCGGTCTGACCATCCGGCAGGCCTGGCACGACGGGATGGAGCCGTTCTACGGTGTGGCGGTTCGCGGCTTTCCCAACTACTTCTTCATCACCGGGCCCGACACCGGCGCGCAGGCGCGCTACATCGCCGAGTGCCTGCGCCTGATGGAGCGCACGTCCAGCAGCCGCATAGAAGTGCGCGCCAGCAGCCTGCGGGTGTTCAACGAGCGCGCACAGCTGTCGCCCGACCAGGCCCCGCCGGTCGCCTCCGCCTTCGACCTGTCGGCCGGCGCACCGGAGCGCGACGACACCTATGACGGCGCCGCGACGCTGGAGATCGCCGGCGTCCGCCATCCGGTCCGGGTCCGGCTCACCGGACACCTCGACCCGATCGACGGCCGCTACCACTGGCAGGGGACGGTGTCCGCATCGCCGTCGCAGCCGCTGCCCGACGAGGCGCTCGGGCAAGCACGGACCGCGACGTTGACCGTGGGCCGGCGCAGCGCCGCCGCCCGCATCGTGGAACGGACGCCGTGGGGCACGCACTCGGTCGCCGGGGTTGGCGCCCCGCCGTACGCGTCGCGCTGACCCACCCACCTTTCCCGCCCGACCCACGGTTTCTCCGGCCTCGTCATTGCGTTTGGCGGAACGCAGAAGGTGGTAGTCCCGGGGGATGCGCGTGCTGCGCAGCGAAAACGAACAATGTGTTCGGCGCGGTAGAGGCAGGGGCCTCGCACGGGTGGGGACGGGCACGCGCCTCACTCACACCGCGCTCCCCGCCGCGCGCGTTTTCAATGTCACGCCCGTGGGCTGCGCTTTCCGGTGGCGTCCGGCGCGCTTGCCCCCAATTAGACTTTTGCCGCTGAGGGCGGATACTCAAGCAGTTGGCCCGGGTGTGATTCGAGGAGCAGGGATGGAACCGGACGACGCGACGCAGCCGGGCGTCCGGGCGCCTCGACACCAGAGGCCCCCGCAGGGAAAGGGGTTGCTGTGGTGAGCTCGGTAGCTGAGTCCCCCAGCTCGCTGGCCGTCGCGACGCGGACCGATCAGTCGGCGACCGTCCTGACCGTGGACGGTGTCCTCGACGCCACCAACTCCGCGACGCTCCGCGAACACATCCTGCAGGCCACGCTGGATGAGCCGGCTGCCGTCATCGTCAACATCTCCGCGCTCAAGGTGCTCGCCGAATTGGCGTGGTCCACCTTCATCGGCGCGCACTGGCAGGTCCGCAGCAATCCGGATGTTCCGATCGTGTTGGTCTGCGCGCACCGCGGAACGCGCGAGGCCATCTCCCGCAGCGGCGTCGCCTACTTCATGCCGGTGTACTCGACCGAAAAGGCGGCGCTGAAGGCGCTCGGCCAGCAGAGCCGGCGCGCCGTGCGTCGCGCCGACGCTCAGCTGCCCGCCGACCTGACCAGCCTGCGCGAGTCGCGCCGCCTGGTCCGCGAATGGCTCACCACCTGGTCCCAATCCACGCTCATTCCGGTCGCCCTGGTGGTGGTCAACGTGTTCGTCGAGAACGTCCTCGAACACACCCCGAGCGTTCCCGTGATGCGGCTCGAGAGCCACGGGCCGACGGCGACCATCGCAGTGTCCGACAGCAGCCATGCCCCGGCCGTTCGGCTGCCGTCGCCGACGACCGGGATCGACGTCTCCGGCCTGGCGATCGTCGAAGCGCTGTCACGCGCGTGGGGCAGCACGCCCACCGCAAGCGGCAAGACGGTCTGGGCGGTCATCGGCCCCGAAAACCAGCTCTGACGCCTTATTGTGCTGGGAACCCGGCCGCGGGTAGAACTAGAACACGTTCTAATCTCGTGTGACGACCGGTTTCCAGGAAGGCAGATGACGTGCGGTTCACCTACGCGGAGGCGATGACCGACCACAGGTACTACATCCCGCTGGCCCAGGCGGCCGAGGCGGCCGGGTACCACGCGATGACGATCGCTGACAGCATTGCCTACCCCTTCGAGTCGGATTCGAAGTACCCGTACACCCCCGACGGCGATCGCGAGTTCCTGGACGGCAAGGAGTTCATCGAAACCTTCGTGCTGACAGCGGCGTTGGGTGCGGTGACGACGAAGCTGCACTTCAACTTCTTCGTGCTCAAGCTGCCCATCCGGCCGCCTGCGCTGGTGGCCAAGCAGATCGGTTCGCTGGCCGCGCTGACCAACAACCGGGTGGGCTTCGGTGTCGGCACCAGCCCATGGCCGGAGGACTACGAACTGCTGGGCGTCCCATTCGCCAAACGCGGCAAGCGCATGGACGAATGCATCGAGATCATCCAGGGCCTGACCACCGGCGACTACTTCGAGTTCCACGGCGAGTTCTATGACATCCCGAAGACGAAGATGACGCCGGCTCCCACCCAGCCGATCCCGATCCTGATCGGCGGGCACGCCGACGCGGCCCTGCGCCGCGCGGCCCGCCTGGACGGCTGGATGCACGGGGGCGGTGACCCGGAGGAACTCGACGGGCTCATCGCCAAGCTCAAGCGGTATCGCGAAGAGGCGGGTAAGACGGGGCCGTTCCAGATTCACGTCATCTCGGCCGACGCCTACACCGTCGACGGGATCAAACGCCTCGAGGACAAAGGCGTCACCGACGCCATCGTCGGCTTTCGCATCCCCTACATCAAGGGCAAGGACACCGAGCCGCTGGAGAACAAGATCCGCAACCTCGAGATGTTCGCCGAAAACGTCATCGCGAAGGTCTAGCCCTCACAGCGGATCCCACTTCGGCGCCCGCTTCTCCATGTGGGCGGTGGCCGCCTCGACGGGGTTGTTGGTGAAGCCGCTGAGGATCTGGGTGCGGTTCTCGATCTCGATGGCGTGCCGCAGGCTGGGCGCGTCCAGCGCCGCGTTGAGGCCGATCTTGGTTTGCCACACGCCGTAGGCGTTGTTCTCCGTGATCGAGCGGGCCACCCGCAGCGCGGCCGGCATCAGGTCGTCGGGGGCCACCACCTCGTGCACCAGATGGATGCGGTAGGCCTCGGCCGCGTCGATGATGCGGCCGGAGAGCATCAGTTCGCGCGCCACGCCTGCGCCGACGATTTTCGGCAGCAGGTAACTGGTGCCCATGTCCATCGACGAGAAGCCCGCCTTGATGAACGCGGACCCGAACCGGGCGTGCTCGGACGCGACCCGGACGTCGGACACCAGCGTGAACGCCAACCCTCCCCCGACCGCCACGCCGTTGACGGCGGCAATCACCGGAATGGGCAGCTCGTAGATCCGGGTGAACAGGTCGGCCAGGCGAACCTGGGAGTCGTAGTTGACCTTGAAGGGCGGGGTCGTCGGTTTGGGCTTGGTCCACGGTTCACCGGTGCCGCTCAGATCCGCCCCGGCGCAGAATCCGCGTCCGGCGCCGGTCAGGATCGCGGCCCTGAACTCGCCGCCACCGAGCTGGTCAAGGGCGTGGTGCACGCCGTCGATCAGCGATCCGTCGATGGCGTTGAGGCGCTCGGGGCGGTTCAGCGTGATACGGGCGATGTCGTCTTCGAGGGTTTCGAATTCCACTGCGGGCATAGGGGGAACCGTAGGCGACGCCAGTGTTCACCGGCGGGGCATACCGTGGTTTGGCCGCCACAACTGAAGGAGAAGCCATGGCACGAACCGAGGGTGACAGCTGGGACCTGGCCAACAGCGTGGGAGCGACGGCCACCATGGTCGCCGCCGCCCGGGCCGCCGCAAGCAAGCGTCCGCAGCCGGTCATCACGGACGACTTCGCCGAGCCGCTGGTGCGTGCCGTGGGATTGGAGGTGTTCACCCGGCTCGCCAGCGGCGAGCTCGATCCCGATGAGCTCGAGCAGAGCGTCGGCTTTCACCGGATGGTCGACACGTTCGCCGCCCGCGCCCGGTATTTCGACGACTATTTCGCCGCGGCGGGGCAGGCCGGGCTGCTCCAGGTGGTGATCCTGGCGTCAGGGCTCGACGCGCGCGCCTACCGGCTGCGCTGGCCGATCGGGACGACGGTGTACGAAATCGATCAGCCCGAGGTGATCGCGTTCAAGGCGGCGACGATGTCGGAGATCGGGGCGGCGCCGACCGCCAAGCTTCGCGACGTCGGGATCGACCTGCGCGACGATTGGCCGGCCGCGCTGCAGGAGCAGGGCTTCGATCCGGCCCATCCCACGGCATGGCTCGCCGAGGGCGTGCTGATCGGGTGGCTCCCGCCGGACGCCGAGATCCGGCTGCTGGACTCCATCATCCCGCTGTCCGCCGAGGGCAGCCGGTTCGCCGCGGATTACGGCACCGTGACCGGCACGTCCCCGGCGGCCGAGGAACAAGCGCGGCGGATGACCGAGGGCTGGCGACGGCACGGACTCGAAATGGACCTGAGCACCTTGACGTATCCGGGCGAGCACACCGATGTCGCCGCGCATCTGCATGAGAACGGTTGGGAGACCACCGAATCGCGGCTCACCGATCTGTTCTCCGCGGCCGGGCTGCCGGACCTGGGGCAGGCCGCAGACCAGGTGCCGGCGACCACGATCAAATTCGTGCGGGCCGTGCGGCTTTAGCCCCGCTTGGCCAGCCATTCGGCCTGCATCACCAGCAGGGCCATGACCTCCAGCTGCGGGGTCTGCGGGTCGAGTTCGCGGTACCGCTGATAGACGTTGACGACGACGCGCTCGGCATCCAGCCAGGAGGCGTACTCACCGAGATCGATGGTATCGGCGGCCTCGGACCACGACTGCCCGCGGCGGTATGCGGCCTCAGCTTGTTCGGAGACATAGGCGAGATATCCACGCACCGCACGGATTCCGTCGGGATCGCTGACGGGGCCGTGTCCGGGCACGACCGTCGCCGCGTCGAGCGCGATCATCGTGTCGCACGCGGCGATCCAGTTCGAGATCGGGCCGGCCCACACGATCGGGGTGCAGCCGATGAACAGCAGATCGCCGCCGAAGAGCACGCCCGCGTCGGGCACGTGCACCACCGAATCGGCGGCGGTGTGCGCGGGGCCGAGGTTCAACAGGTCGATGCGCCGCCCACCGACCTCGATCGTCATTTCGCGGTCGAACGTCTGGTCGGCGTTGCGCACAGTGATGCCGCTGAAGTCGAAGTGTCCGAAGCGGTCTCGCGTGTAGGGGGTCGCGACGGGACCGAGGTTCGCGGTCTGCGCCATCGCCAGCATCTCGGGCGCCATGCCGTGCGCGATCTCCTCGGCGGTCCCCCGCGCGGCGATGATCCGCACCGAGGCGCCGAGCAGCTGGTTGCCGTGGGTGTGGTCCCCGTTGGAGTGGGTGATCAGCGCGTCGGTGATGGGCGCCGCCGAGGTGATATCCCGCATCGCCGCAAGCATTTCCCGGGTCAGCGCCAGATCGAAGAGCGTGTCCACGAGCAGCGACGCGCCGTCGCCGGCGACCAGTCCGGCGTTGCTCCACCCGTAGCCTCCGTCGGGCAGCGTCCACGCCCATACCCGATCGGCGACCTGGTGCAGGCCGCGGGTATAGGGCACCTTCGCGGGTGCCCGGTTCACCCGCGGCGCCGCGGGCGCGGCGTCCGGATTGGGTCGGGCCGCCAACGGGTGGGGCGCGGCGCTGACGCGCACCGTCTGCCGGGTCTCCCCGAGTCCCTGCACCCGGAGCGTGACCACGTCGCCGTCGTGCAGCCAGCCGGGGAATGAGCCCGGCGCCGCTGGGTTCAGGTGCTCGACGAGCGTGCACGTCGGGACGGTGCCTGAGCCGATGACGTCGCCGGGGGCGAGGGTCACGCCGCGCGAGGCGTAGGAGATGACTTCGCCGAAGCTCCAATCCATTTGAGCGGTCGACCCCGAACCGATCACGGCGTCGTTGACCAGGGCGGTCACCCGCAGGTCCAGTCGGCCGGCGCGGCCGTACGGCGCGAGCTCGTCGGGTGTCACCAGGTAGGGGCCCAGCGTGACGCCGCTGTCCTTGCCCTTGCCCTGCCCGATCCCGAGTTGGCTTTCCAGCTGTTGCAGGTCGCGTGCCGACCAGTCGTTGAAGATGGTGTAGCCGATGATGGCCCGCTCGGCTTGGTCGACGGTCAGGTCGCGTCCACCGGTTCCGATGATCGCGGCGATCTCCAATTCGAAGTCCTGCCAAGCGCTTCCGGGGGCGGCGGAAGCGTCGTCGTATGGACCCAAGACCGTTGCCGGACAGGCGAAGTAGAACGCGGGTATGCGATACCAGGTGTCGGCGAGGGTGCGCCCGGCACCGAGCGCGGCCTGGCAGTTGCGCATGTGATCCAGAAAGCACAGCGAGTCGCGGATGGACGGCGGGCGCGGGATCGGCGCCAAGAGCCGCACCGCGTCCAGCCGCACGGTCGCCGCGGGGGCACGCAACGCCTCTTCGCCGGCGGCGCGCAAGCCTTCCGCGCCACGGCCGATCAGGTCGAGAAGGGTCACGCCGGCGGGCATCGCGTAGATATCTTCGTCGGCGAGCACCCCGGTGCGTTCGCCACCGGCGTCGAGGTAGGTCACCCATTTCATTCCCGCACCACCTCACTCGGTTCCTTGTCCGGCCGTAGGCCTCGCCAACTCGATTGGCGTAGGCGGTCATCCGGCGTCCACTCGCTGTAGCGCACTTCTCCCACCAGCACCGGCTCGACGAACGTCACACCCCTGGACTCGCTGCGTGGAAGCGGTGGGTTGAACGGGGATTGCTCGGTGTGCAGGGGAGCCAGCGTCTTCTTCAGGCTCGCCAGGTCACGTTCGGTGAACCCGGTACCGACCCGCCCGGCGAAGTGCAGGCCGCCGTCGGTGGGGATGCCCATCAACAGGGAGCCGATGCCGCTGCTGCGGCCGCCCTCGCCGGCCTTCCAGCCGCCGATGACCACTTCCTGGGTGTTCCAATGTTTGTCCTTGATCCAGGACGCCGAGCGTCGGCCCGGTTGGTAGGTGGAGTCCCGCCTCTTGGCGACCACGCCCTCCCAGCCATGCTTGCCGGAGTGCTCCAGCGCCTGTTTCCCGTCGCCGGGCAGCAACTCGGGCACGATGAGCTCGCTGCCGCCGGCGAGTGTTTCCAACAGCTTTCGACGATCTTGGTAGCGCGCCCGCAGCAGCGAGCGACCGTCGAGGTAGAGCAGGTCGAACGCCCAGAATTGCACGCGGCTGCCGCGCCCCCGGTTCTGCATCGCGTGGAAGCTGGGCACCCCGGCGGCGTCCAGGACGACGGCCTCCCCGTCGAGCACTACGTGATGATCGGCCAGATCGGTTGCCAACGAACGCAATTGGGGGTATTCGTTGGTGACCTCGCGACCGCGGCGGGACCGCACCCGCAGGCCGCCGTGGTCGATTTCGACGAGCAGTCGGTAGCCGTCCCATTTGCCTTCGAACGCCCACTGGCTCGCCTTGCACGCCGCGATCGAACCGTGGGTGGCGAGCATCGGCGCGATCCCGTCGAAGTCGAAGGTCTTCTGGTCCTTCATGCGGTGCGCCAGCCACTGGTCGCCGTTGGTTTGGATCAGCGCGTAGCGCCCGGTGACCTTGTTGCCGTGCAGATTCACGATCACCTCGTCGTCGTGAAATTTCTCCGCCTCATACGTTCCGGCGTCCCAGATGAGCACCTTCCCGGCGCCGTACTCCCCCCTGGGGATGTTGCCCTCGAACGTGGCGTATTCCAGCGGATGGTCCTCGGTGTGTACCGCCAGATGGTTCACCGATGTGGTTTCGGGGAGGTTCTTCGGCACCGCCCACGACACCAGCACGCCGTCTTTCTCCAGCCGGAAGTCGTAATGCAGCCGGCGGGCGTGGTGCTCCTGGATGACGAATGAATTGCCGTGGCCGGTAAGAGGTTTCGTCCGCGGAACCGGCTCCGGGGTCTTCGACGCGTCCCGCATGCTGCGGTACCTGGTCAACCGGTCCGCGACGGCGACGTCGTTGTCCAGCGCCGCCAGCAGATCGCCCTCGCGGGCGACCCGGTCCAGCACCTCGTCGTAGCGCAACTGCCGCAGCGTCGCAGGGTCGTCGATCTCCTCCCACGTGCGCGGGGCCGCGACCGTCGGGTGTTCGCGTCCGCGCAGCGAATACGGCGCGATCGTGGTTTTGGCGCCGTTGTTCTGGCTCCAGTCGAGGAACACCTTGCCCGCGCGCAGGCTTCGCGTCATGGTCGAGGTGACCAGCTTGGGCATCGACTTTTCCAATTGCTGGGCAACACGTTTCGCCAACACGGTCGCGCCCTTGCTGCTCACCGGTTCCGCCAGCGGGGCGTAGAGGTGCAGGCCTTTGCTGCCGCTGGTGAGCGGGAACAGGGTCAGCCCGATGCCGTCGATGAGGTCGCGAACGGCGTGGGCCACGTCTGCCAGCTGGGCCATGGTCACGCCTTCACCGGGATCGAGATCGAACACCAGTCGGGTCGCCGGGCCGGGCTTGAGCTCTTCGGCCTTGCTTCGCGTCCACTCGGCGACGAACCGCCATTGCGGCACGTGCACTTCCAGCGCGGCCTGTTGCGCGATCCAGGCCAGCCCGTCGGGGCTGTCGATGATCGGGTACGTCGTAGTTCCCGAACGGTGCTTGACGCTGGCGCGGGGCAACCATTCCGGCGCAGAGGAAGCCAGCTGCTTTTCGAAAAACGATGACTCCTCAACGCCATTCGGCCAGCGCTTGCGGGTGGCCGGGCGCCCCGCGATATGCGGGATCATCACCTCGGCGATCCGGGTGTAATAGTCGAAGACGTCCCGCTTGGTCGTCCCGGTGGCGGGGTAGAGCACCTTGTCGGCGTTGGTGAGTTTCACCCGCGGTGCCATGTTGTCAACTTACGCGTCTGACCAGTGATCATCGTTACCCACCACGGATTATGTCTCAAACGTAAATTTCTGTGACATCGGTTACGAAGACGTTAGACCCGCGGGCACCACGGGCACGGGATAGCGATGCGCACAACGCCCAGACGTCCAGCAAGCGGCGTCCCCCTCAGCAATGCCACCCTGCGACTGCACTCCCAGCGAATCGCGGTACCCACATACGAGAGGTCGGCCCTGCAGCGCGGTGTCGTTCACATCGGCGCGGGCAACTTTCATCGCGCCCATCAAGCCGTGTACTTCGACGACCTTGCCCGCTCGGGGATTTCGCACCGTTGGGGCGTTACCGGTGTGAGCCTCCACTCGCCGGGGGCCAAAGACCTGCTGTCGGCACAGGACGGGCTTTACACAGTGGTTCAGCGCGGCCACGACGGCCAGACCGCCCGCGTGGTGGGTTCGATCGGGTCGGTTCATTTCGCGCCGCACGACGGCGCGGCCGTGCGCGCGGCGCTGGCAGATCCGCAAACCCGAATAGTCAGCCTGACGATCACCGACAACGGATACTTCCTGGATCCGGTCACCGACCAATTCGACGCCGATCATCCCGACGTGCGCGCCGACCTGGTCGCGTCCGGTGGCTACGCCACCGCGTGGGGGTACCTGGCCGAGGCTCTCGACCGGCGCCGCCGCGCAGGGTTCGCACCGTTCACCGTGCTCTGCTGCGACAACATTCCCGGCGACACCCGGCCGGCGAGAACCGCGTTGATCTCGTTCGCGGCGTGCAAGGACCCGGGGCTTGCCCGCTGGATCGAAAGGCACGTCGCGTTCCCGTCGACGATGGTCGATCGCATCACCCCGCAAACGTCGACTTCGGAGCGCGAGTTCGTCGAGCAGACGTTCGGCGTGGCCGACAAGTGTCCGGTCGTGACCGAACCGTATCGCCAATGGGTGATCGAGGATTCGTTCAGCAACGGTCGGCCGCCGCTCGAGGAGGTCGGGGCCGAATTCGTTGCCGACGTCAGCGACCACAAGCTGATCAAGACGCGCCTGCTCAACGGAACCCATATCGCGCTAGCGTGTTTGGCGACCCTGGCCGGTTACCAGCGCACCGACGAAGCGATGCGGAACCGCGTCATATGCGACTACGTCGAGACACTGCTGCGCGAGGAGATTCAGCCGTTGCTGCCGGCCGTGCCGGGGATGAACACCCCGCAGTACCGCGCCACCTTGCTCGATCGGCTCAGCAATCCCAGCATGAGCGACCAATTGTCGCGGCTGGCCCGGCGGGGGACGACCAAAATCACTTCCTTCGTGCTGCCGTCCCTGCAGGAGGCGATCGCGCAGGGCAGACCGCACACGCTGCTGACGTTGGCTGTTGCCGGGTGGGCCCGGTACATGCGGGGCCACGACCTGCAGGGCCGCCGGCTCCGCCTCGAGGACTCGCAGGCGATACCGGTGGCTAAATTGGCGAACATGGCCGGCAACAACCCTGACCCCCTGCTGCGGCATGCGATGTTCGCCGAGCTACGCGCCGTTCCCGGTTTCGCGCGGCGCCTGGGCGACATGATCGCCGATATCGACACGCGCGGCGTGGTGCCCACGTTGCGTGACGCGATGCGCAACGACGAGCGAGAGTTGGTGTCACGATGAACGCTCACCTGACCTTTGTGCGCGCGTTCGACCCGGCGCCGATCACCACCTTGCTGTGTGACGCCGACGACAACCTGTTCGCTTCGGAAAGGCCGGCGTTCGAAGCGTCGACCGATGTGATGAATCGTTTCCTGGCCAGGTTCGGCGTGACCGCCCCGCTCGACTCGGAGGAGTTGCGTAAGCGGGCCGTCGGGAAGAACTTCCGCGCGATGGCCCTCGACCTGGCGACCCAGTGCCGGCTGCCGCTCGATCAGACGTTGGCGCACGGCCTTCCCGCGGCGGTGGTTGCCTCAGCCCAGGACGTGGCGAAGGGCAACGCGTTGTCCGCCGACGAACTCGAGCAGTGGGTGCGCGAAGAGCGCGAACGGGTCACCGCGCATCTCGCCGTCACGCTGACCCCCGACCCGCGGGTGCTCGAACCGCTGCGCGACCTCGCGCCCCGCTACGCGCTCGCTGCCGTGAGCTCCAGCGCCACCAAGCGCCTGCGCGCCTGCTTCGCCGCCACCGGCATCGACTCGCTGATACCCGAGGCGCTGACCTTCAGCGCGGAGGATTCGCTTGCGGTGCCGACAAGCAAACCCGATCCGGCGGTCTATCTGCATTCCGGTCAGGTGATGGGCGTCGCGGCAGAACAAGGCCTCGCCATCGAAGACTCCGTCGCCGGCGTGAGCTCCGCGGTCGCGGCCGGCTACGCCACGGTGGGCAACCTGATGTTTGTGCCACCTGACGAACGGGATTGCCGCCGAGAGGATTTGATCGATGCCGGGGCAGTCGCGATAACCCATTCGTGGCGTGCGCTCGCCGATGTCCTGCTGTCGTCGGCCGTGCCGGCGGGGGGTCCCCCGCTCACCTAGGGGCATCGGATGGTCCAAGCCGCTGGGCTTCGGCCCGGGGCCGTCATACCGTCGAGAGGTGCCGCGAACCCGGTAACGATCGGGGCCGTGGCCCGGTGAGGAGTTGGCCAATGGTGGCTGGCGCGATCAACCTGAACAATGCGTCGCTGTCCGAACTGCCGATCGAGGCGCCGAACTATGACCGCGGGGACGTGACCGTCGGCATCGCGCATATCGGCGCCGGTCATTTCCACCGCGCGCATCAGGCTGCGTACATCAACCTGCTGCTGCAGCAGGGGCTGGCACGCGAATGGGGTATCTGCGGCGTGGGCGTGATGCCCGCCGACTGGACGATGCGCGACGTCCTCAACGGTCAGGACGGGCTGTACACGCTGATCTTGGAGAACCCCGACGGCAGCCGGGACGCGCAAGTGATCGGGTCGATCGTCGACTACCGCTACGCCCCGGACGATCCCGAATCAGCGTTGGAGGTGCTCGCCGCGGCCTCCACCCGGATCATTTCGCTGACCATCACCGAAGGTGGGTACCGCGATCCCGACGGGCCGGCGTTCGCGTTGATCGCCGAGGCGCTCGCCAGGCGGCGCGATCGCGGAGTCCCCGCACCGACGGTCGTTTCCTGCGACAACATCGAGAACAACGGCGAGGTCGCCAAGCGCACCGTGCTCGCCAGCGCCGAACGCAGGGATCCCGCGTTGGCCGAGTGGGTGGCGGAGAACGCCCGCTTCCCCAGTTCGATGGTCGATCGCATCACTCCGGCAACGACTTTGGAGATGGCCGCGGAGGTGCGGCGCGACTTCGGCGTTGACGACCGGTGGCCGGTGGTGGCCGAACCGTTCACCGCGTGGGTGATCGAAGACGACTTCGCCGACGGCAGGCCTCCACTGGAGCGGGCCGGGGTGCTGATGGTCGACGACGTGCGCCCGTACGAGCTGATGAAGCTGCGGCTACTCAACGCGGGACATCAGTGCCTGGCCTACTTCGCCCATCTGTGCGGCTTCCAGTTCGTCCACGAGGCGGCGCGCGATCCACTCTTCGCCACATTCTTGCTCTCTTACTTTGACGCCGAGGCCATCCCCACCCTGCCGCCGGTGCCCGGAATCAACCTGCACGAATTCGGCCGCACGCTGGTCGAGCGGTTCGCCAACCCGGCCGTGCGCGACACCGTCGCGCGCATCTGCGCCTACTCGTCGGACCGCATCCCGAAATGGCTGTTCCCCGTCATCTGCGACAACCTGGCCAACGGCGGCCCGGTTCAACTGGCGGCCGCGGCGGTGGCGAGTTGGGCGCGCTACGCGGAGGGCACCGACGAATGGGGAAAGCCGTATGAGGTGGTGGACCAGCTCGCGGATTCGCTCATCCCGATCGCCCGATCGCAGAACCGGAACCCCACCGCGTTCATCGAAGTGACCGCCGTGTTCTGCGATCTGGCCCACCAACCACGGTTTGTCGAGGCGTATTGCTGGGCCCTGGATTCGTTGCACCACAAGGGAGCTCGGGCGACGCTGGAGGCTCTGGTGCGATGACCCGCGGCCTGGTGATCGGCGAATCGCTGATCGACATCGTCAACGGCGACGAGCATGTCGGCGGCAGTCCGCTCAACGTCGCCGTCGGGCTCGGCCTGCTGGGCCGCGATATCGATTTCCTGACCCACATCGCCGACGACCGACAGGGGCGGCGCATCGCCGACTACGTGAAAACTGCTGGCGCACAGCTTGTCCCGGGCAGCGTTTCGGCCACCCGGACGCCGACCGCGGTAGCGACTCTGTCCGCTGATGGCTCGGCCACCTACACGTTTGACCTACAGTGGCGACTTTCCGGCACGCCCGAGGTTCCCCCGCCGGTGTTGGTGCACACCGGGTCCATCGCCGCCGTACGCGAGCCGGGCTGCCTGGCGGTCGCGGCGTTGGTCGACGCCTACCGCCTGTCGGCCACGATCACCTTGGATCCCAACGTGCGTCCGTCGCTGATCACCGACCGCGATTCGGCCCGCGCGCGCATCGAGCACCTGGCCGAGCGCAGCGACGTCGTGAAGGTCAGCGACGAGGACCTGCGCTGGATCGATCCCCAGCACGAGCCCGAGCAGACGGCCCGGGCGTGGCTGGCGTCGGGGCCGGCGATCGTCGTGGTGACGATGGGGGCCCGCGGCGCGGTTGCGCTGTGTTCGGCCGGCGAGGCGCGCGTGGCCGCCAGGCCGGTCCAGGTGGTGGACACCGTGGGCGCCGGCGACGCCTTCACGGTCGGCCTGCTGGACGCGCTCTGGGGGATGGACTTGTTGGGCGCCGACCGGCGCGCCGCCCTGCGCCGCATCTCGATCGACGCCCTGACCGGAGCGCTCGAGGCGGCCGCGCTGTCGTCTGCGGCGACCGTGGGCCGCGCCGGGGCGCAGCTGCCCGACCGCGCCGAGCTGCGGGCGCAGGCAAACCGGCGCTAGCTTCCCGGCCGGCTTCGATGCGGTCACGAGCTGGGCGCAACGGCCCCGCGTCCTGTTAGCCGGCGAACAGTATGGGCATACTGACTTACATGCGCTCCATCTGGAAGGGCTCGATCGCGTTCGGGCTGGTCAACGTCCCGGTCAAGGTGTACAGCGCCACCCAGGACCACGACATCAAGTTCCATCAGGTGCACGCCAAGGACAACGGCCGCATCCGATACCAACGCGTGTGCGAGGTGGACGGGGAGGTCGTCGAATACCGAGACATCGCCCGGGCCTTCGAATCCGACGACGGCCAGATGGTCATCATCACCGACGACGACATCGCCACCTTGCCCGAAGAACGCAGCCGGGAGATCGAGGTGCTGGAATTCGTTCCAGCCGAAGAGGTCGACCCGATGCTGTTCGACCGCAGCTACTTCCTGGAGCCGGATTCCAAATCGTCGAAATCGTATGTGCTGCTCGCGAAGACGCTCGCCGAGACCGATCGGATGGCGATCGTCCACTTCACCCTGCGCAACAAGACGCGGCTGGCGGCGTTGCGCGTCAAGGACTTCGGCAAACGCGACGTGATGATGGTGCACACCCTGCTGTGGCCCGACGAGATCCGTGACCCCGACTTCCCGGTGCTCGACAAGGAGGTCGAGATCAAGCCGGCGGAACTGAAAATGGCCGGTCAGGTCGTGGAGTCGATGGCCGAAGAGTTCAACCCGGACCGCTATCACGACACCTACCAGGAGCAGCTCCAGGAGCTGATCGACGCGAAACTCGAAGGCGGCGAGGCCTTTACCACCGAGGAACAGCCGAAGGAACTCGACGAGACCGAGGACGTGTCCGACCTACTGGCCAAGCTGGAGGCCAGCGTGAAGGCGCGTTCGGGTGACGGCAAGGCTCCCGCCAAGAAGGCACCGGCCAAGAAAACGGCCGCCAAGAAGACCACCGCGAAGAAGACGGCGGCGAAGAAGACAACCGCCAAGAAGGCCGCGGCGAAGTCCTGAACCCGACCGGGCGCGTGCTCAGCGCCTGCGGGCCGCCAGGAACCGGGTCGCCGCCGCGATCAGGTTGATCACGGCGACCATGATGATCAGGCTCAGCGCCGCACCCCAGATGCGCAGGAAGCCGGCGTGCTCGGGATTGGTGAGTTCGGTGTAGATCAGCAGCGGCAGCGAGGCCATGTTCCCGTGGAAGATGTCGACGTTGATCGAGCGGCTGTAGCCCACCAGCACCAGCACGGGAGCGGTTTCGCCGATGACCCGCGCGACGGACAACAAGACGCCGGAGACGATGCCGGGCATGGCGATCGGGAACACGATCCGCAAGATGGTCTTCCACTTGGGTACGCCGAGCGCGTAGCTGGCCTCCCGCAGGTCGTCGGGCACCAACCTGAGCATCTCCTCGGCGGACCGCACCACCACCGGCAGCATCAGCAAGACCAGCGCCAGCGAGACGGCGAACGAGCTCTGCTGGAATCCCAGCGTGGCGATCCAGAGGCTGAAGATGAACAGCGCGGCGACGATCGAGGGCACCCCGGCGAGCACGTCGACCATGAACGTCGTCAGCCGTACCAGCCGGCCCGACCCGTATTCCACCAGGAAGACCGCGGTCATCAGCCCCAGCGGCACGGACAGCAGCGCTGCCACCCCGGCCTGCACCACGGTCCCGTACAGCGCGTGGTAGATCCCGCCGGCGAACTGCTCCGGCAGGATGCCGTGCAGCGAGTGAGTCCACCAACCCGTCCGGGTGACCGCGTACCAGCCCCGGGCTATCACGACCGACAGCACCCAGACCAGCGGCACCAGCGCGATGAGGAAGGAGGCGACGAAGAAGACCGTCGCCGCGTCATTCGTGAGCCGCCGCCGGACGCTGACGGGCCGGAACGCCTGTGCTTTGACCGGCCGGTCGAACACGTTGACCGTCATCCGTTGACCTTCCCGCCGGCGACGGCGCGGGCCAGCGCGTTGACGACGAACGTCAAGACGAACAGCGCGAATCCCGCGGCGATGTAGGCGCCGGTGGGCAGCGGTTCGCTGAATTCGGCTGCCGCCGAGGCGATTTTCGAGGCGAACGTGTAGCCGCCGTCGAACAGCGACCAGTTTCCGGGGCGGGCGGCGGAACGCAAGATGATCAGCACCGCCACGGTTTCGCCGAGCGCCCGGCCCAATCCCAACATGGACGCCGCGATCACGCCGCTGCGGCCGAACGGCAGCACGGTCATCCGCACCACCTCCCACTTGGTGGCCCCCAGCGCCTGCGCCGCTTCCATCTGGATGGGCGGGGTCTGCCGGAACACCTCACGCGATACCGACGTGATGATCGGCAGGATCATCGCCGAAAGCACGATGCCCGCGGTGAAGATGGTGCCGCCACCGGCCAGCGACACGTTGCCCTGCTTGAACAGGAAGAACCAGCCCAGGTGGCGATTGAGGAACGCCGCGACGGGCTCGATCTTGGGCGCCAGCACGAAGATGCCCCACAACCCGAAGATGATCGAGGGCACCGCGGCCAGCAGGTCGACGATCGCCCCGAACGGGCGAGCCAGCCGCTTCGGTGCGTATTGGGTGAGAAACACCGCGATTCCCACCGCGATCGGCACCGCCAGCGCCAGCGCGGTGAGCGAGCTGAGCACCGTGACCATCAACAGGTCGCGGATGCCGAACGCGAGCTTGCCCGGCTCGGTGGTGCTGAATTGGGCACTGGTGAAGAAGTTCGCGTGGTTGGCCCGCAACGACGGAACGGCTCGAATCAGCAGGAACACCGCGATCAGCACGATCGCGGCCACGATCGTCGAACCGGCAGCGGCGGCCGCTGACTTGAACAGCCGGTCACCCCGTCGACCTGACGGTGTCCCCAGCGCCTTGAGCGCGGGCTTTTCCGTGGTCGACGGGCTGGCTACCGCTCCTCGGGTCACGACCACCTCAAATCACGTGATGGCGTTGATCGAAGCCGACAGTCTCGACTTGAACGAATCCGGGATGGGAATGTACCCATTGTCGGCCAGGCCACTCTGCCCCGCACCGATCGTACTTTGCAGGAACGCCTTCACCGCCGTGCCGACCTGGGAGTCGGGATACTTCGAGCAGACGATCTCGTACGTCGCCAGCACGATCGGGTAGGACCCGGGCTGCGTCGGCTTGTAGAAGGAGAGCGTGTCCAGCACCAGGTCGTTGCCCTGCCCGCTGATCTTGGCGCCGGAGATGGTCTTGCCGACCGAGTCGGCGCTGATCGCCACGGCGTCCGGGCCGGCCGACGTGACGACCTTGGCCATGTCCAGTTTCTGCGCCTCGGCGAACGACCACTCGTTGTAGGTGATCGACCCTTCGGTGGCCTTGATGGCCGCCGACGTGCCGTCGTTGCCCTTGGCGCCCTCGCCGACACCGCCCTTGAACGTCTTGCCGGCGCCCTTGCCCCACGCGCCGTTCGAGGCGGCGTCAAGGTACTTCTGGAAGTTGTCCGTGGTCCCGGATTCGTCGTTGCGGAACACCACATGGATCGGCTCGGCGGGCAACGTGACACCGGAGTTCAGCGCCGCGATCGCCGGGTCGTTCCACGTCGTGATGGCGCCGTTGAAGATCTTCGCCGCGGTGGGACCGTCCAGGCTCAGCGAACTCAGGCCCTTGACGTTGTAGGTGATGGCGATCGGGCCGAACACCACCGGCAGGTTCCACGCCGGGGAGCCGCACCGCTGCTGCGCCGCGGCGTATTCCTTGGCCGCGAGCGGCGAGTCCGAGCCACCGAAATCCGTTTGGTTGCCGTTGAATTCACTGATTCCGGCACCCGACCCATTGGCGGTGTAGTTCAGCGTCTGGCCTGGGCAGGCCTGTTCGAAGGCGTTGACGAAGCGGGTCATCGCGTTGGCCTGGGCGGTCGACCCGCTGGCCTTCAGGGTCTTCTTTCCGCCGCAGCTGACCTTGCCCGACGCCGAGCCGCTCGTCCCGCCGCTCCCGCCGTTGGCATTGTTGTCGCTTCCGCACCCCGACAACGCCAGCGCAGCAGCGGTCAGGACGCTCAGCCCGGCACCGAATCGGTTGAGTTTCAAGTCACTTCCTAACGGTAGGGATGAAACGTGATTGGCGACGTTCTCTTAGCCGCTGTCCGGCGACGAGCCGTCTCTCGCAGCAAGGAAGCTAACAGCAAGAAGGTTAACGTTGGGCAAATTGCCGTCGGCCGATTGTCGCTGGCCAAGGCGGCTTGCGGGCGAGCCGCACGCCGGGGCGGGAGGGGTCACGAAATTGCGTCGATTGCCGCCGACAACCTGGACTTGAACGACTCGGGAACGGGAATGTAGCCGTTGTCCGCCAGGCCGTTCTGCCCCGCGCCGACGGTGCTTTGCAGGAACGCCTTCACGGCCGCTGCGACCTGGGGATCCGGATACTTCGAACAGACGATCTCGTACGTCGCGAGCACGATCGGGTAGGAACCGGGCTGGGTCGGCCGGTAAAAGGAGAAGGTGTCGACGACCAGGTCGTTGCCCTCCTCGGTGAAGTCCGCGCCTGCGATCGTCTTGCCCACCGAATCGGCGCTGATCGCCACCGCGTCCGGGCCCGCCGAGGTGACGATCCTGGCCATGTTGAGCTTTTGCGCCAGGGCGAACGACCACTCGTTGTAGGTGATCGACCCCTCGGTGGCCTTGACCGCCGCCGACGTGCCGTCGTTGCCCTTGGCCCCCTCACCGACACCGCCGTTGAACGTCTTGCCGACGCCCTTGTCCCAGACGCCGTTGGCCGCGGAATCCAGGTATTTCTGGAAATTGTCCGTGGTGCCCGACTGGTCGTTGCGGAAGATCACCCGGATTGGCTCGGCGGGAAAAGCGACGCCCGGGTTCAGCGCCGCAATGGCCGGATCGTTCCAGGCGGTGACGTCCCCCTTGAATATCCTGGCGGCCGTCGGACCGTCCAGATTCAGCGACGTCACTCCGTTGACGTGGTAGCTGATCGCGATCGGACCGAACACGACCGGCAAATTCCACGCCGGCGAACCGCAGCGCTGGCGCGCCGCGAAGTATTCGATGGGGGCCAGCGGCGAGTCGGACCCCGCGAAATCGGTTTGGTTACCGGTGAATTCACCGATTCCCGCGCCCGAGCCGTTGGGCGTGTAGTTCAGCGTCTGGCCCGGGCAGGCCTGCTCGAACGCCTTGACGAAGCGGGTCATCGCGTTGGCCTGGGCGGTCGACCCGCTCGCCTTCAGCGACTTGGCCCCGCCACAGGCCACCTTGGCGGCCGACGTGCCCGGCGCGGGACGTTCGCCCGCCGCATTGTCATTACTCCCACAGCCGGACAGCACCAGGACGGTCGCGGCGCTCAGCGCGGCGCCAAATCGATTCAGCCCCAATATGTTCCCCGACGGAAAAACTCGGACATTATCGTCACCATTCGATAGCCGTGCGCGCCGGCCAAACGGTCGGCACTAAGAGGCTAACGCCGGGTGAATGTTCTCGCAGTGGACGCGAGATGCGCCGAGTCCGTCCCCGCACGGTGTCCACACACAATTTCGACCGATTGGTTCCGGCGGGCCGGGAATGGGCGTGGGGCATTGCGCCTCCTCGCCCATATGCAAAAGTAGAACCTGTTCCAGAAATGCCGCATCCGACACGGCGCGGCTTGCTACCGTGTCGGCTGACAACTTGGGCGAAGAGAGGCCGCAATGATCCTTGACAGATTTCGTCTCGACGACAAAGTCGCCGTCATCACCGGTGCCGGCCGCGGCCTCGGGGCGGCCATCGCGCTGGCTTTCGCCGAGGCGGGCGCCGACGTCCTCATCGCCTCGCGCACGGAATCGCAACTAGAAGGCGTCGCCGAACAGGTTCGCGCGGCGGGCCGGCGGGCGCACATCGTCGCCGCCGATCTCGCCCACCCGGAGGCCACCGCGGAACTGGCCGGCCAGGCGGTGGAGGCCTTCGGGAGACTAGACATCGTCGTCAACAACGTCGGCGGAACCATGCCGAACACGTTGCTGACCACCTCGACCAAGGACCTCAAGGACGCGTTCACCTTCAACGTCGCCACCGCCCACGCGTTGACCGTCGCGTCGGTGCCCCTCATGCTCGAGCACTCCGGTGAGGGCAGCATCATCAACATCACCTCCACCATGGGCCGGCTGGCCGGCCGCGGCTTCGCCGCCTACGGCACCGCCAAGGCCGCGCTGTCCCACTACACCCGGCTGACCGCCCTGGACCTGTGCCCGCGCATCCGGGTGAACGCGATCGCGCCGGGATCGATCCTCACCTCCGCGCTGGACGTGGTCGCATCCAACGACGAGCTGCGCGCGCCGATGGAGAAGGCCACCCCCATGCGCCGGCTCGGCGATCCCGTCGACATCGCGGCGGCCGCAGTGTATTTGGCGTCCCCGGCCGGCAGCTTCCTGACCGGTAAGACGCTGGAGGTCGACGGCGGCCTCACCTATCCCAACCTCGACATCCCCGTCCCGGATCTGTGACCGCTTGACGCGCGAGCAGACGCAAAGTCGCATGCGCGCCCCGCAGTTCATGCGACTTTGCGTCTGCTCGCGGTCGTGAACCAACCACCCACTAAGGAGCCCGTCATGGGAATCCCCGTCGTCCAATTAGGCACCGGCAACGTCGGCGTCCACGCGCTGCGAGCGCTCATCACCAACCCGGCGTTCGACCTCAAGGGCGTCTGGGTGTCATCGGACGCCAAGGCCGGAAAGGACGCGGCGGAGCTTGCCGGACTTCCCGATTCGACCGGCGTGCTGGCCAGCACCGACCTCGACGCCGTGCTTGCCACCGGACCGCAATGCGCCGTCTACAACGCGCTCGCCGACAACCGGTTGCCCGAGGCGCTGGAGGACTACCGGCGGGTCCTGGCGGCCGGCATCAACATCGTCGGCAGCGGCCCGGTCTTCTTGCAATACCCCTGGGAGGTCATCCCCGAGGAGCTCATCAAGCCCATCGAAGACGCTGCGCGCGAAGGCAATTCGAGCGTCTATGTCAACGGGATCGATCCCGGCTTCGCCAACGACCTGCTGCCGCTGGCGCTGGCCGGCACCTGTCAGAACATCCAGCAGATTCGCTGCATGGAGATCGTCGACTACGCCACCTATGACAGCGCCGCCGTCATGTTCGACGTGATGGGTTTCGGCAAGCCGCTCGACGAGATCCCGATGCTGCTGCAGCCCGGCGTGCTGAGCCTGGCATGGGGCTCGGTGGTGCGCCAGCTGGCGGCGGGCCTGGGCATCTCGCTCGACTCGGTCGCGCAGGAGTACGTGCGGGTGCCGGCGCCCGAGGACTTCGACATCACGTCGGGGCATATCCCGAAGGGCAGCGCCGCCGCGCTGCGCTTCGAGGTGTTCGGCATGGTCAACGGCGACCCCGTCGTCGTCCTGGAACACGTCACCCGGCTGCGCGAGGACCTGTGCCCCGAGTGGCCACAGCCCGCCCAGCACGGCGGGTCCTACCGCATCGAGATCACCGGCGAACCGTCCTACGCCATGGACATCTGCCTGAGCAGCCGCAAGGGCGACCACAACCACGCCGGGCTGGTCGCCACCGCGATGCGGGTGGTCAATGCGATTCCGGCCGTGGTGGCCGCCGAGCCGGGAATCGTGACGACGCTCGACCTGCCACTGATCACCGGCAAGGGGCTCTACCTGCCCGAGTAGGCGGCCGCACCCGCGGGTATAGCAGGGTGCACGTGGGACGAGGGCGTCACCGGCGCCCGGCGAGACGTGGACCACCAGTGGGTGTCCTTCGGCGTACCCACAGTGTTCGGCTAACCTCACTTTCTTATTCGGCCGTGTGAATCGAGGGTGCACGTTGACGCAGAGCAGCCAGGCCACGCTCAAGAGCAGCTGGTATCTGCTCGGGCCTGCCTTCGTCGCCGCGATCGCCTACGTCGATCCGGGCAACGTCGCCGCCAACGTCAGCTCCGGCGCCCAGTTCGGGTACCTGCTGCTGTGGGTCATCGTGGTGGCCAACGCGCTGGCCGGCCTGGTGCAGTACCTGTCGGCCAAGCTCGGCCTGGTGACCGGACGCTCGCTGCCCGCGGCCATCGGCAAGCGGATGAGCCGCCCGGTCCGGCTGGTCTACTGGGCTCAGGCCGAACTGGTGGCGATCGCGACGGATATGGCCGAAATCGTCGGCGGCGCAATAGCATTGCGGATCCTGTTCGACTTGCCGCTGCTGCTCGGCGGGGTCATCACCGGGGTAGTGTCCCTGCTGCTGCTGGCCATCCAGGACCGGCGCGGGCAGATCATCTTCGAGCGTGTCATCACCGGACTGCTGCTGGTCATCGCCATCGGGTTCGCGGCCAGCTTCTTCGTGAAGACCCCGCCGCCCGACGCCGTGCTCGGCGGGCTGGTGCCGCGATTCCGGGGCACCGAGAGCGTCCTGCTTGCCGCCGCCATCCTGGGCGCCACCGTGATGCCGCACGCGGTGTACATGCATTCGGGCCTGGTGCTTGACCGGCACGGGCATCCCGCCGAGGGCGCGCATCGACGCCTGCTGCTGCGGGTGACCCGGTTGGACGTCGTGCTGGCGATGGCCGTCGCGGGAACGGTGAACGCCGCGATGCTGCTGGTCGCCGCGATCAACCTGCAGCACCGCGACATCAGCGCGTCCATCGAGGGCGCCTACTCCGCGATCCACCACACGCTGGGCCCGACCATCGCGGTGCTGTTCGCCGTGGGGTTGCTGGCGTCCGGGCTGGCCTCGTCGTCGGTGGGCGCCTACGCCGGCGCCATGATCATGCAAGGCCTGCTGCACCGCCGGATCCCGATGCTGCTGCGCCGCTTGATCACCGTGTGCCCCGCCCTGGCGATCCTCGCGTTCGGCTTCGACCCCACGCGCGCCCTGGTGCTCTCTCAGGTCGTGCTGTCGTTCGGCATACCGTTCGCGGTCCTTCCCCTGGTGAAGCTGACCAGTGACCGCGAGCTGATGGGTGACGACACCAATCATCGCGTCACGACGATTATTGGTTGGGCCGTCGGCGTAATGATTAGTCTGCTTAACGTGGTGCTCATCTGGCTGACGGTGACCGGCTAAATGCCGGCCCGCCGGCATGCCTACTTCGCATATGGCTCGAACCTGTGCGTCAGGCAGATGGCGCTGCGGTGTCCCGACGCCGCCGATCCGCGGCCGGCCGTCCTGTCCGATCACGACTGGTTGATCAACCAGCGCGGTGTGGCCACGGTCGAACCGTGCGCCGGCAATCAGGTGCATGGCGTGATCTGGCAGATCTCCGACGGTGACCTGGCGACCCTCGACAGCGCCGAAGGCGTGCCGGTGCGCTACCGGCGGGACCGGCTGACCGTGCACAGCGACGTCGGGCCGTCGCCGGCGTGGGTCTACATCGACCATCGCGTGACACCGGGTCCGCCCCGGCCTGGCTACCTGCCCAAGATCATCGACGGTGCCGTTGAGCACGGTTTGCCGCCACGCTGGATCGACTTCTTGCGCCGCTGGGATCCCGCACGCTGGCCGCGGCGTGCGTTGGCGTCCGGGCCTGCGCCGCAATCCCTTTCAGCGTTGCTGAGTGAACCCGGGGTGAGCGAGGCCAGCCAATTGCGTTCGCGCTTCGGCTTCCTCGCCATCCACGGCGGCGGGCTGGAGGAGATGACCGACGTGATCGCCGAACGCGCGGCCGACGCCGCCGACGCGTCGGTGTACGTCCTGCGTCACCCCGACCACTACCCGCACCACCTGCCGTCGGCGCGATTCGACCCGGCCGAGTCACCACGGCTCGCCGAATTCCTCGACCACGTCGACGTTGCGGTGTCGCTGCACGGCTACGGCCGCATCGGGCGCAGCACCCAGCTGCTGGCCGGCGGGCGCAACCGTGCGTTGGCCGCGCACCTGGCCCGGCACATCCAGTTGACCGGCTATCAGGTGATCACCGACCTCGAGGACATCCCGCCGGAGTTGCGCGGGCTGCATCCGGGCAACCCGGTGAACCGGGTGCGCGACGGCGGTACCCAGCTGGAGCTGTCCCCGCGCGTGCGCGGCATCAGCCCGCGCAGCCCGTTGCCCGGCGGTGACGGGCTGTCACCGGTGACCAGCGCCCTGGTGCAGGGCCTGGCGGAAGCGGCTCGTAGCTGGTAATTGTCCTCATCTGTTGAATGGAGTTGTTGGTGGCCAAGGATTTTCGTTTCGGAATGAGCATGCGCTTCATCAAATCGCGCGAGGCATTCGTCGAGAAGGTGAAGCGTGCCGAAGATGTCGGATTCGACATTCTCTGTGTGCCGGACCATTTGGGGGCGGCCTCCCCGATCGCCGCGCTGACCGCGGCCGCCATGGTCACCACGCGACTCAAGCTCAGCATGTATGTGCTCAACGCCGCCTTCTACAAGCCGGCCCTGCTCAGCCGGGACCTCGGCGACGTGGACAAGCTGAGCGACGGCCGTCTCGAGATCGGGCTTGGAACCGGTTACGTGCGAGAGGAATTCGAGGCGGCCGAGCTGCCGTATCCCAGCGCAGGCGCGCGGGTCGACTACCTGAAACACATGACGAACTATCTCGAAGAGCATCACCCGAAGACGCCGATCCTCATCGCCGGCAATGGCGACCGGGTGTTGACCATCGCCGCCCAGCACGCCCACATCATCGGGCTGACCGGTTCGCGGGTGAAGGAGGCCGACGATCCGCTGACCGAACGTATCGAGTTCGTCCGCAGCGCCGCCGGCGACCGATTCGACTCGCTGGAGTTGAACCTGGCGATCACCGCTCTGCCGGCCGAAGGTGAGACCATGCCTGACCTGAGGATGACCCGCCAATATGCCCCGGAGCTGTCCGACGAGGAGCTGCTCGAGCAGACCTCGGTGCTGAGTGGGACGCCGCGCGAGATGGCCGACCGGCTGAACTTCTACCGCGAGAAGTACGGGGTCACGTCCGTCACAGTGCAGGACAACCACATCAAGAACTTCGCGAACGTCATCGCGGAGCTGCGCTGAGCCCGTCGGTGCGCAAGCGGCCGGTAAGCTCAGGCGGTCCGCCCTCGTAGCTCAGGGGATAGAGCACGGCTCTCCTAAAGCCGGTGTCGCAGGTTCGAATCCTGCCGGGGGCACTCAAGGCCTGCTATGACCTCGGCTGATGTGTGACATTTCGTCTTCGGCTGATGGGTGACAGTGTTTCGGTTGATGCGTGACACCTACTTCGGTTGATCCGTGACACTCCCTGGATGAGGGAGTTGAGCGTGGCCGAGCAGAGGTATC
>NZ_LZJA01000142.1:0-740 GCF_001666785.1 Mycobacterium sp. E3305
GCGGTGTCGAGGGAGAGCGACGTGGGCATCATGTGATCCTCGCGGATAGGTGAACCGTGGTTCCGGCGGCATCAGGATTGATGGTGACGTCATTCATGAGCCCCCGCATGAGGGCAATACCCCGTCCCCGGTGGGGATAACTAGCCGGTTGCGGCGGTTTCCACGAGCCGGTGTCGGTGATGGTCAACTGCACCCGGTCGACCAGTGCGGTCGCGCCCAGGCTGATGGTGCCTTCCGGCTGGTCCCGGTGACCGTGCTCGATGGCGTTGGCGACGGCCTCCCCGGCGGCGACCAGCACGTTCATCGCCTGTTCCGGGTCCAGTCGGGTGCGGGTCAGCCAGGTGCGCAACGCGGTTCGTGCGGGCGCCAAGTGACTGACGTCAGCCGGGAACGTCAGCTCCAGCGGAGCGGGATGACGATAAAGCAGAACGACTACGTCGTCCTGATAGCCGCCGCCGGGGAGGCCGTCGCCAACGCCATCGAGCACGGTCACCGGGACCAGCCGGAAGGCACCATCAGCCTGGGCGCGACCGCACTGGTCGACCGGGTGCAGTTGACCATCACCGACACCGGCTCGTGGAAACCGCCGCAACCGGCTAGTTATCCCCACCGGGGACGGGGTATTGCCCTCATGCGGGGGCTCATGAATGACGTCACCATCAATCCTGATGCCGCCGGAACCACGGTTCACCTATCCGCGAGGATCACATGATGCCCACGTCGCTCTCCCTCGACACCGC
>NZ_LZJA01000143.1:0-16829 GCF_001666785.1 Mycobacterium sp. E3305
TTCCCCCATGATGTTCTCGGTCATCCGCGTCCGTGCGATGGGGGCGATAGCGTTGATGGCGATGCCGTTGCGGGCACCTTCGATGGCGAGAACGTGCATCATGCCGATGAGGCCCATCTTGGCCGCGCCGTAGTTGGCTTGACCGAAGTTCCCGAAAAGTCCGGTGCCGGAAGTGGTCTGAACGATCCGTCCGTAATTCTGTGCCCGCAACGGCATCGCCATCAACGCTATCGCCCCCATCGCACGGACGCGGATGACCGAGAACATCATGGGGGAAGCCGGTCAGGCCATGCACCCCGAGCTCGTCACCCCTGTGGTGGTCTACCTGTGCCATCCGACGTGCGACCGAACCGCGCACATCTACTCGGTCGGCGCCGGGAAGGTGTCACGGGTGTTCATCGGCGTCACCAAGGGAATCGAAGACACCGCTTTGACCGCCGAGTCCGTGGCGTCGTCGATCGACGACATCGACGACAGCGCCACGTTCACCATCCGGGGCGGACCCACCGCCGCCTAGCAGACAGCCGGTCAGCGACCGAGAAACTTGGGCTCACGACGTTCCGCGAACGAGGCGAGGCCCTCTTGGAGGTCGGCGGTGTGCGACACCACCTCCTGCGCCCAGGCCTCCTGCTCTAATGCGCGGTGTCGATCCGACTCCGACGACACCGACAACAACCGTTTCGTCAGCGCCAGCATCACGGTAGGGCCCGCGGCCAGCCGTACCGCGAGCTCCTCGGCGGCCGCCCGGGTGTCTTCGGGTGCGGTCACGCGATTGACCAGCCCGAGCTTCTCGCAGGTGGCAGCGTCGACCGGCTCGCCGAGCATCAAGAGTTCAGTGGCCTTGCGCAACCCCACGATTCTCGTCAACAGGTGGATGGCCCCCGAATCGGGCAGGATCCCTCGGTGCACAAACGCCTCCACGAGCTTGGCCTGCGCAGACATCACCACCAGATCGGATGCCAGCACCAAGCTGGCGCCGGCGCCCGCCGCCGTACCGTTGACAGCGGCCACCACGGGTTTGTCGCAATCCAGTATCGAGGAAATCAATCGCTGCCAGCCTTGCTGAAGCATGCGGGCGATGTCACCGGGCCGCTTCTCCGCGATGGGTTTCGAACGCGGGTCAGCGCTTGCCGCCTGGGACGGCAAGCCGGCGCCGGTACAGAAATGCCGGTCACCCGTCGCGCTCAGCAGCACGGCACGCACGTCGGACCGATCATGAGCCAGGGCAAAAGCATCGTTGAGCGCCTGACGCGCCAAGGGCGACAACGAATTTCCGACGTCTGCGCGGTCGATGGTGACTCTTAGTACCCCGTCATCGCCGACGGCCACCAGGATGCCCGATGCTTGTTCGCTCATATCCTCATCCCTGCGTTAACGGCGTTTCCGCTTTTCGGGTATCTTAATTTCCATGCCGGAAACCGGTCAGATTACCGACGAGGGGTTGGCCCGGTTGCGGGCCACCATCGGGATCGCGGTTCCGCACACTCAGCCGCCGCACTACTTCAGACCGAACGAAGACTGCTTCCGCCACGTAGCGGAGAGCTACGGCGACGCCAACCCGCTGTGGAGCGACGCGGAATACGCCGCCAAATCCGTATGGGGCGAGTCGATCGCGCCCCCCGCGCTCGTCGGGGGCGACAGCTTGATAGGTGAGGACGAGGTGACCACGCTCTCCGACGAAGACCGCGCGCTGACCAAGGGTGACCCCTTGCGCGGCGTTCACGCCTTCTACGCGTCCTCGTCGCGTGAGTGGTGGGCGCCGCTGCGGGCCAATCATCGCGTCTTCCGGCGCAACGCTCTGGTCGCGGCCCTGGACAAGAGCAGTGAATTCGCCGATCGGGCCGTCCACGAGTGGTCGGCACAGGTGTTCCGAGACGATGAAGACGTCATCTTGGGTGCGCAGTACCGCAACATGATCCGCACCGAACGCAGCAAGGCGCGCGGCCGCAAGAAGTACGAGGCCGTCGAACTGAAGTCGTGGACGCCGGACGAGATCGCGGAATTGGACGAGAGATACGCGCGCGAAGCCCCGCGTGGCGCCGAACCGCGATGCTGGGAGGACGTCGACGAGGGTGACGACATCGGCACCCTGACCAAGGGCCCGTTGACGGTCACCGACATGGTCTGCTGGCATGTCGGCATGGGGACCGGCATGTACGGGGTGCGGCCCCTGCGACTGGCATGGCGCAATCGGCAGCGCATCCCCCGTTTCTACACGCCCAACGAATACGGTGTGCCGGATGCGCAGCAGCGCGTGCACTGGGAACCGGAGGCAGCCCGCAATGCGGGTAACCCCACCACCTTCGACTACGGCCGGATGCGCGAGACGTGGCTTATCCACCTGTGCACGGACTGGATGGGTGACGATGGCTGGCTGTGGAAGCTCGCCTGCGAATTCCGGCTCTTCAACTACGTCGGCGATCTGCACACCGTCACCGGGACGGTGGTCCGCAAGTACCTCGCCGAGGACGATCGTCCGGCCGTCGATCTCGAGTTGGCGGCGACGAATCATCGTGGCCAGATCACGGCGCCGGGCACGGCCACGATTCTGCTCCCCAGCCGCGAACACGGACCCGTCCGACTACCCGATCCCCCTGGGCGGGCGACCAATCTCGCGGACCTGCTCACCGCCGTGGCCGCACGATTCGCCGAAACCTGAGCCCATGACTTACGACAGTGTGCCCGGTCTCGCGGCGGAACAACGCGGTGCGGTCTTGCAATTGAGGTTGGACCGCGAGGATCGCCGCAACGCAGTCAACGACGTCATGCTCGACGCGATGATCGCGCATTTCGCCGCCGCGGGTGTCGACGAATCCGTCCGCGTCATCAGGATCGACGCCGCGGGACCCGACTTCTGCGCCGGGTCCGACCTCATCGCCAACAACGCCCGTTCCGAGCGAAAGCCCAGGGTGGGTAGCACGCAGCGCCGGCTGCCCAACAAAGCGAACCGGTTGATCCCGTTGATGCTCGAGACTCAGGTGCCCATCGTGTCCGTAGTGCGGGGCTGGGCCGCCGGGCTCGGATTCCACATCGCACTCGCATCCGACTTCTGTGTCGCCGCCGAGGATGCACGGTTCTGGGAACCTTTCATGGCCCGCGGTTTCACCCCCGACAGCGGCGCGGCCTGGCTGCTGCCGCGGCTGATCGGCCTGGTCCGCACCCGGCAACTGCTGATGCTGGGCAAGGAGATCACCGGAACCACCGCCGCCGAGTGGAACATCATCCACGCCGCCGCCCCGGTCGACGAATTGGACACCGTGGCAAGCGAACTGACTGCCGGCCTTGGCGATGCGCCCACGGTGGCGCTGGGCCTCACCAAGTGGCTGCTGCACAGCGGCAACGGGCTCGACCTGGACCGTCATCTGCAGAACGAAGCGATGGCGCTCGAACTATCCAGCCGCAGTGAAGATTTCAAAGAAGGATTGGCGGCCTTCCGCGACCGACGCGAAGCAAAGTTCCAAGGGCGCTAGAAGAACGTGACGCCCCTGCCGATCACCGAGGCCACCAGTGCCGCCGACGCCGTCGCGGCGGTCGAACAATGGGTCGACGCTGAGGTGCCGGCGTCCTGGCGTATGGCCGCCGCGCAGAGTCCCGTCGCCCTGCGCGCGGTGCGGAGCCCCGCGGATTACCGGCAGTGGTATCCGGTTTTCGCCGAGTCCGGTCTTGTGGTGCCGACCTGGGCGCGCGAATACGGCGGCCTGGGTATCGGCAACGAGGTGGCCAGGGCGATCGATAGGGTGCTGCTTCCACTGCGGCTGTTCCGGCTGAACCCGTTGGGGCTCAACAACACTGCTGCGGCGTTGTTCAGCCACGGTACGGAAGAGCAGCGGTTGCGCTTCCTGCCGCCGATCGTGCGCAACGAGGAGAAGTGGTGTCAGCTCTTCAGTGAGCCCGGCGCGGGGTCGGACCTTGCCTCGTTGGCGACACGGGCCGTCCGGGACGCGGATGGCTGGCTGATCTCGGGCCAAAAGGTCTGGACCACGTGGGCCGACGAGGCTGACTTCGCGATCCTGCTCGCACGAACCGATCCGGACGCACCCAAGCACAAGGGCATCACCTACTTCCTGCTCGATATGCGTCAGGCCGGCGTCGAGGTACGACCACTGCGTCAGATCACCGGCGAGGCGGAGTTCAACGAAGTCTTCATCGACGATGCCCGGGTCCCCGACGCGCACCGGGTGGGCGAGGTCAATGACGGCTGGCGCGTCAGCGCGTCGACGCTGTCCAGTGAGCGGCAGATGGTTTCGGGTTCCGGGTCGGGAGGCATGGGCCGCCTCGGCGGCTCCGGCGCCGACCGGCTGATCGCCGTCGCGCGGGAGACGGGCCGATGGGACGACCCGGTCGTCCGTAACAAGATCATGCGGTTGTGGGCCCAGGAGCAGATCCGTGGCTGGACCAATGACCGTGTCCGGGCGGCACTTTCGGCCGGCCAATCGCCCGGTGCCGCGTCCTCGATCGGTAAGGTGCACCAGGCCACGCTGAACCAGCAAATTCAGGACCTCATGGTCGACCTGCTGGGTACGGACGCGGTCGCCTGGGCCGCCACCGACGAGCCGGACGCACTGCCCCGGGATGTCCATGGAATGCTGCGCAGCCTCGCCAACGGCACCGAGGGCGGCACCACCGACATCAACAAGAACATCCTCGGCGAGCGCGCGCTCGGGCTTCCCAAGGAACCGGACCCCTGGAAGGGCAAACCCTGGAAGGACATTCCGCGCTCGTGAGCACCTACCAGCGGTTGGTCGTGGAGAAGTCCGAGGGTATCGGCTGGCTGATCCTGAACCGGCCGGACGCGGGCAACGCCTTCGACGCGTTGATGCTCGACGAACTCGAGACCGCCTGGGCCGAACTCGATGCCGATCCCGGTGTCCGGGTGATCGTCAACGCGGCCAACGGCACAGCCTTCTGCACGGGCATGGACGTGGTGCAGGTGGCGCGCGACAAAGCGGCGATGCGCCGCCACTCGCGTCGAACTCGGGACGCGGAGCTGAAGATTTCGTCCTGGCATTGCGGGGTATGGAAGCCGGTGATCGCGGCCGTGAACGGGGTTTGCGCGGGCGGTGGCCTGCACCTGGTGGCCGACGCCGACATCGTCATCGCGGCCGAACAGGCCTCCTTCGTCGACCCGCACGTGTCGCTCGGCCAGGCCGTCGCCTATGAGGCGATCACCCTGCTTCGCAAGTCTCCGATGGAGGCAATCACCCGGATGGCGTTGAGCGGCAGGGGCGAACGCATCTCGGCGCAACGCGCCTACGAGTTGGGCATCTTGTCCGAGGTGGTAGCCGCCGATCGGCTTCGCGCCGCGGCGCTTCGGCTCGCCACCGCGATCGCCGGAAATTCGCCGACCGCGTTGCGCGCCACCAAGAAGGCGCTGTGGCACTCCCTGGAAGTCGGGATGACGCAGGCCCGCCGGGATGCCTCCGATGAGATCTGGCGGCTGCGCAATCACCCCGACCACGGCGAGGGCGCCAGGGCGTGGCGCGAGAAGCGCACACCACGGTGGCAAGCACCGTCCGGCGCTGTGGAGGCTTCATGACGTATCAGAGGCTGGTCGTCGAGCGGCGCGGGCCGGTTGGCTGGATCATCAACAACCGCCCCGACCGGCTCAACGCGTATGACGTTCTGATGCGTGAGGAATTCCCGAAAGCGTGGTCGGAACTGAATGCCGACCCAGACGTCCGCGTCATCGTGCACACCGGCAACGGGCGAGCGTTCCAGGTGGGGGCCGACGTCGAGGAGCTCGACGGCGAGGCCGTGCTGCAGTTTCAGGAGACCATGCGCACGCTGGACCTCAAGCTGACGGCGTGGCACTGCAACGTCGAGAAGCCGGTCATCACGGCTGTCAACGGGGTATGCGCCGGTGGCGGGTTGCACTGGGTGGCCGACGCCGACATCGTCATCGCGTCATCGGACGCGAGCTTCGTCGACCCGCACGTCTCGATCGGCCAGGTCAGCGCTTTGGAAACCATCGCGCTGATGCGCAAGATGCCGGCCGAGGCGGTGTTGCGGATGGCGTTGGTGGGCAGCCACGAACGGCTCAGCGCCCATCGTGCGTACCAGCTCGGCATGATCAGCCAGGTCGTGGATCCGCCCGAAAAGCTGCGCGAGGTCGCCCAGGAGCTGGCCGAGAAGATCGCCAGAAACTCACCCGCGGCGATGCGTGCCACCAAGCGTGCACTGTGGGGCGCACTCGAATACGGCCTGACCGATGCGTGCCGCGCCGGCGCCAAGCACCTGACGTCGATGTGGGGGCACCCCGACCAGAACGAAGGACCACTGGCCTTCGCGGACAAGCGAACTCCGAATTGGGCTCCGTTGGAGGCCGATTCGTGAGCCTGGTGGATCTGCTTGACCGCCTGCCGGATGTCGCCGTGCACCTGGTCGATGGCGAGGTGTCGCGCGACGAGCTGGTGGCCAGTTCCGACCAACTCGGCGCGCTCCTCACGGCAATCGGACTGGCGAGGGGACAGGTTGTCGCCGCCATGCTGCCCAACGACGCAACCACCATCGCCGCCCTGTTCGGCACGTGGCGCGCCGGTGGGGTGTACACACCGTTGAACCCCAGGGCGGCCGACGCCGAGATAGCGGCCCAACTGACGACGCTGCGGCCCGTCGCCGTCGTCACGACACCCGAACTGGCGCCGAGATTCTCGACGTTCGAAATCCCCGTCGTCACCGGTGATGCGCTGGCGTGGGCAACGGCGGCAAGGCGCGACTTGCCCGCGCACGCGCGGTCCTACGACGACGATGTGGCACTGTTGCAGTTCACCTCCGGCACCACCGGCCCGCCAAAGCCGGTGCCGCTTCGGCACACCACGGTGCTCGACCTGATCGACCGACTGTTGGCGAAACTTCGTGGGAAGAAAGCCACTACCGGCGCACCGAAACGCCCGCCGATGCCGAACCTCGTGCCGTTGTCGTTGTCGTTGTGGGCGGGTATCTACCAGGTGCTGTTCGCCTTCCGGGCGGGTTCGGGCGTGGTGCTGATGGAGCGATTCTCCCCGTCGGACTTCGCCGCGCTGGTTCGGCGGCACCAGCTGCGTTCCACGGTGCTGCCGCCCGCGGCGCTCACCATGGTGTTGCACGACGACTCGGTCACGGACCTGTCGCCGCTGAAGATCGTGCGATCGATCACCGCTCCCCTGTCACCTGTGCAAGCGGCCCGATTCAGGGACAAGTTCGGCGTGATCGTGCTGAACTCCTACGGCCAGACCGAACTCGGTGGCGAGGTGGTGGGGTGGTCGGCCGCCGACGCCCGCGAGTGGGGAGAGACCAAACTCGGATCGGTGGGGCGCCCCCTTCCCGGCATCGACGTCGACATTGCCGATGACGAGGTGCTGGTGCGCACGCCGACGACAGCGGCGCGCAACATCGATCCGGCCTTCCTCGACCGGCTCACCGATGACGGCTGGTTTCACACCGGCGACTTGGGCTGGTTCGACGACGACGGGTTCCTCTGGCTCGACGGCCGGGTGTCCGACATGATCAACCGTGGCGGCCTCAAGGTCTTCCCGGGCACCGTCGAAGACGTCATTCTCGCCGCCGGCGGCGTGCGGGAAGCCGCCGTCGTGGGCATCCCCGACGAGCGGCTCGGCGAGGTGCCCTGGGCGTTCGTCGTGCGACGTGATCAGGCCGTTACAGAAGAGAGCCTCACCGAGTGGTGCCGGGATCGATTGACGCCGTACCGCGTACCCGTGCGATTCGTGTTCGTCGACCGGCTGCCGCGCAACGACGTCGGCAAGGTGGTCAAGCGCGAGCTCGCCGCCATGGCCAATGCGTGAAGGTTCGGACTCAGCAATCGTCGAAGCCCGGGAGCTTCGTTACCCGTTATGCGATAACGCTAATTCTCGCAATTGATAATGGTGCTATCATTTCGGGACAATGTGTATTTCCACCCGCGTTGCGGAGACGGGAGCAACGGATGTGATCGAAGAATTGGTGCGGATGGTGATCACGTGGGGCGTGATGTGCGCATTGGTTGCCTTCTTCTACTGGATGTTGTCGAACATCGGGACTTTCTGACCGCAGCGATCGGCCCTGAGTGAAGTCGCCTCGGGCCGGCTATCTATTTCCTAAGGAGGAATCAGCGCGGTGGACGAACAGGATCGCCGGCGTAGGCGCGGCCTCATCGTTTTCCAAATCTGGATATACGGCCTCCTGCTGACGATGTTTCTCATCCAGCTCTCCATGTTGCTGACAAGAGATTGGTAGGCCCATGCGATTGCCCTCTGCGATAACGCGCCACGGGAACGGTGCATCCTCCTTCGCGTCAGCGACTTTGGACGAACACGAACGCCGGAGCCGGCGGGCTCAACGACAGGCGGATATCTGGCTCATAGCGGGCACGGCACTGATGGGCACGCTCGTGCTCGGCATCCTCGGGCTCCCCCTGTTCGTGCGTGGCCTGTACCTGTTGCGCAATGCCCAACGCGAGGGCCTGTCGGTGCGTCCACTCATGGTCACGCTCATCGGTTACGTGATCATCCTGGACGCGGCCCTGAACAGCATCGGTTGGGCACTCGACCTGTTCGCCAATCACGCCCTGATAACCCGCACCGTGTTCACCGCTTGGGGGAACCTGATGGACGGGGGCTACTTCTGGCACTACAACGAGCTCTGGATCGGAGGTGCCGGTGCGCCCGGGGAGAAGGCGTGGGTTCTCGTGTGCGTGCTCATCGCCTTTCCGATGCGGATGGCCGCAGCGATCGGCTTCCTACAGATGAAGCGCTGGGGGCACCAGTGGATGATCGTCACTTGCTGGTTCGGTGTGGTGGTCTGGACCGGCTACATCTTCAACATGACGTTGTATGCCGATGTGCGGTACGCGGCGGTAGGCCTGCCGGTGCTGGCCTGGTGGGCCTACAACGTCTTTTACATCACGCCGTTCCTCGCAATCCCCTACCTGCACACCGTGAACCGGGAAATCTTCTCCGACTGAACGATCCTGGGAAGGACTATCGTGTCTGAATCAACTGTGGACGCAGTCGCGCCGGCCGAGCCGCTACCTCCGGGCACGACGTCGGCTTGGGCGCGGATGCACACGTGGCTCAAACGGGGGCTGTTCGTCTGCCTGTTCGGGTTGGTGATCGAGGGGTCGCTCACCGTGCCGGTGATGGCAGTCTGGTACGGGTGGCCCACGCTGTCCCTCACCCAAATCTGCAGCGAATTGCTGAAGGTGCGCTACTCCGATGACTCGCTCGAATGCAGGCAGCCCTATCCCCTCGGGGGCCCGCCGTTCGGCGGTGCTCCGGAGGCCGCCGGCCAACACACCGCGAAAGACGACTGGGGAGTCCAACCCCACCCGCGGTACAACCGGATCGGCTTCCGCGAACTGGTGAAGATCCACGACGAGCGAATCGCACGGCAAGCGAAGGTGTCGGCGATTCCAAAACCGTAGGGCGGCGCACATGACAACTCCGCACGTCATAGGGCGCAGCGATGCCATCTCGTGGGCGATCGCAGCAAGTCTCAAATCGGTCGTCCACAACCTCGACGAACCGACTCAGCCGAACACGGACCACGTGGTCATAGTGATCGGCGTCGATCCGGCGCTCGAGCCGACGCACGTCAGCACCTTGAGTGCGCCGGATTGGGACCGATTCGCCGAACAACCGATGCGACACGCGCTGGCCGCGTTACAGCGGTCGTACTCCTCGATGCGCAACCAAGGTGGAGGACGAATCGTGCTGGTGCTGCCATCGATCGGGATGACGGGAGCGCCGTATCTTGTCCCGTACGCCACCGCGCTCGAGGGAATCCGCGCGATGGCCAAATCCGCCGCTCGCCAATGGGCTTCTCAAAACCTCATCGTCAACATGGTTGCCGCCCCGCTTCGTCTTTTCGCGCCGCGGCTGAGCGCGTCAGCCAGCCATGTGGCCGCCGCAGCGCTTCAGGACGATGACTCGCTCATCGAATCGATCGTCGAGACGACACGATTCCTACTCAAGCCCGAGGTCACGGGTCTGGTCGGCGAAACCGTCATCGTCGACGGCGGAGCCGTGATGCTCCCATGACGATCAACGATTACACGGTGCTGGTCACTGGAGCCGGCGGCGGTGTCGGGCACGGCATCGCGCGTGCGCTCGCGGTCGACGGCGCGCACGTCTTCGTCGCCACCCGATCGGAAAGTGGGCGGGCGGTCGCTGCGGAACTCAGCGAGACCGGTTGTCGGGCAAGCTGGGTCCGCTGCGACGTCACCGTAGCCGAGTCGGTCATCGGCGCCGTCGAGGCCGCGGTGATGACGACCGGGCGCCTGGATGCGCTGGTACACAATGCCACAAGCAACGCATCCAGCCAGCCGCACCGACTCGAGGACGTCGATGAGTCGCTGTGGCGCGACCACATCAGCGTGTCGGTGACCGGCGCCTATCACTGTGCGAGCGCAGCCTTCCAAGCGCTGCGTGAACGGGCAGGGACATTCCTGGTGATGACCTCACCCGCCGGGATCGAAGGCAGCGCCACACTGCCGCTCTATGCCACGGTGAAGGGCGCACTGCGGGGCTTCGCCAAAAGCCTGGCCCGCGAATGGGGCGCCTACGGCATCACGGTCAATGTGATATCGCCGCTTGCATATTCACCGGCGATGACGGCGGCGATCGAAGCCGACCCCGCGATGGAGGAGCGGCTCGCACGCCGGATCCCACTGGCTCGCATCGGCGATCCACAACTCGACATCGGTTCGGCGGTCACTTTCCTCGTGGGCCCCAAGGCCAGGTATCTCACCGGTCAGACGATAGGGGTCGATGGCGGCCACTTCACCAACCTCTAGGCCGTCGTGGAAATCGGTCTTGTTCTTCCGCACAGCGGCCCGAACGCGTCACCGTCGTTCATCCGCGACTTCGCGCAGACCGCCGAGGGTTGCGGAGTCGACCGACTCTGGGCGGTCGACCATCTCGTTTTGCCCCGTCACAGCGATTCGCTGTATCCGCTGGGCCGCAGGCCCACGCCAGTCGCCGACGGCTGGCTCGCCGACAATCTCGCCCCCAACTTCGAACTCATGACGACGCTCAGTTGGGTTGCCGGGTTGACGAGCACGATTGGGCTCGGGTCATCGGTCGCCGTACTGCCGCTTCGCAATCCGATCGGCAACGCAAGACAACTCGCTTCGCTCGACGCGTTCTCGGGCGGCCGGCTCGTGTACGGCGTCGGAGTCGGGTGGCTGAAGGAAGAGGCGACAGCGATGGGCATGCCATGGGACAACCGTGGCGCCCGCAGCGAGGAACACATCCGGTTGTTGCGCACCCTATGGTGTGCGGACGATCCCTACGTCGAATTCCATGGGAAATTCTATGATTTCGCACCGATGGATCCGCGGCCGCACCCCGCACGACGACCCATTCCGATCCTGGTGGCGGGCACTCTGACACCGCGCTCGACCGAGCGGCGCGCGTCGGCGACGGGTGGATTTCCGCGCCGACGTCCGTTGGACGGCTGGCCGAGCTCGTCGCATCTCTGAACCGGTTAGCCGACGCGCGCGGCAGATCGTCGGCGAGCTTATACAAGGTCGCATCCACCGCTTATTCCGGCGCCCGATCATTGGCCGAGTCATGCGATGCCTACCGCCGACTGGGCATCGATCATGTTCAGGTCCTTCTATCGGCCGACGAGCCGCACCGCATCATCGACCGGATGCCGGAGGTCGCTGATGCGGCGAACCAGTGAATCGGGCCGGACGGCCCTCCAGCCCGTGACGCGCGGTGCGACCTTGCCGTTCGCCACGGTTTCGGACAGTATTAGGGCGAGAACGTCTACTCTCGGTTTGTGATAGTGGCGTTGCCGGTTGCCATCCGCGCCGTTGGCCATGCATATGGCGGACAAATCTGCGAGCAGGCTTTCGGCGATCTCGACTGCTTCGTGGAAAGGAATGACGATGACCGAACCCCGTGCGTTCGAGGTGTGGGATGCGGACAATCACATGTACGAGACGATCGACGCCTACACGCGCTATCTGCCGGAGAAATACTCCGAAGCATTGAAGTTCGTCGACGTCAATGGCCGCAAGAAGCTCCAGATCCTCGGCGTTATCACCGAGACGATACCCAACCCCACCTACGAGGTGATTCCCACTCCCGGCGCATGGGCCGACTACTACCGCGGGATCAACCCGGAGGGTAAGACGCTGCGCGAGCTCGCCGAGCCCATCCGCTGTCCAGACGAGTTCCGGCGCCCCGACCTGCGCCTGGCGTTGATGGACCGCCAGGGCGTTGATGGCGCGCTGATGTTTCCCACCACGGCGGGCATGCTCGAGGAACGGACCAAGTGCGACACCGAGCTCACCCACGCGGTTACCCACGCCTTCAACCGCTGGCTGCTCGAGGACTGGACGTTCAACTTCAAGGACCGCATCTTCCCCGTCCCGGCGATCTCACTCAACGATCCGTCGAAGGGCGTTGCGGAACTCGAATGGTGCCTGGAAAACGGTGCGAAGACGGTGCTGATCCGGCCAGCGCCGGTGCCCAGGGAGGACGGAACCTCGCGTTCACCTGCGTTGCCCGAGTTCGACGGGTTCTGGAGATTGGTCGAGTCGTCGGGCATCTCGGTCCAGATGCACAACTCCGACGCCGGCTACGACCGCTACCTCTCCGACTGGGAGGGCGGCAACGAGTTCCAGGGTTTCCAGCTGACGAAGTTCCGCGGCTTCATCTACGAGGAGAGCCGCCACATCTTCGATACGCTCGCGGCCTTCATCGCCCATGGGGTGTTCGAGCGCTTCCCCGGCCTACGCATCGGTGTGGTCGAGAACGGCGGTTCGTGGGCTCAGCGTCTGATGGACGTTTTCGATCGGGTATACCGCAAGAAGCCGCGCGAATTCAGTGAGCACCCGTGTGATGTCTTCCGCAGGCACGTGTGGGTGAACCCGTTTCACGAGGAGGACATGTCGCACCTCATCGACATCCTCGGTGAGGCGCGGGTGATGTTCGGCTCGGACTACCCGCATCCCGAGGGATTGGCCGCGCCCGCGGACTTCGTCAATGAGCTCGAAAACCTCCCCGCCGCAACCACAGCACGAGTGATGGGCGGCAATCTGAAGGAGCTGATCGGCATCTAGCCGAGTCCGGCGGCGAATCGCCTCAGGTACGGCCAGGAGATGTTGAACATCTCCCCGCGTCGGCATAAGTATCTTCACCGACAAGACCGATCCTTATGGCATTCGCGGTGCTGCGTGTCTCGGGCAGGAGATCGCCTTGCCCGGGAATCGGATCGGGGTTGTCACGAACGCTCACCGGTCCCCGAACCGGGTCCGGAGTTCATTCTTGAGCACCTTGCCGGTGAGATTACGTGGCAGCGCATCGACGATCTCGAGCCGTTCGGGCGACTTGTGCCTGCTCAGCCCCCGGGCTTGGCAATGTTCGGAAACCGAAGAGAGCGTGACCGCCGCACCCGGGCGGGCGACGACGACGGCACACACCCGTTCGCCGGTCCGCTCATCGGGTACGCCGATGACCGCGACGTCGGCGATCGCAGGGTGGCTCGCCAGGACGCCCTCGATCTCGAGGGCCGAGATGTTCTCCGCGTTGCGGATGATCGCGTCCTTGATGCGCCCCGTGACGACGACATTGCCCTGTTGGTCGATGCGTCCCAGATCGCCGGTGCGAAACCACCCGCCGGCGTCGAATGCCTGGGCATCTAATGACGCATCGACGTAGCCGAGGAAGCATTGCGGGCCCTTGAGCCGCAGCTCCCCCTCCTCCCCGGGCTCGACCGGCCGCTCGGATTCGTCGACGACTCGCACTGAGACGCCCGGCACGGGTTTGCCGACGGTGTGGTCCAGCAGCTCCGGAGGGCCGTTCGGTGCTTGGGAGGTGGCGACCGGAAATTCGGTCAGTCCCCAGGAATTGGCCACACCGTCGACCGAGAAGGTCTGCCGCACTTGATGTCCCAACTCCGCGGTGATGGGTGCACCACCGCCGACACAGCCACGCAGATCGGGATATAGCGGTTCGGCGCCGTGTTTTGCCTGCGCCGCCATGAAGGCGACGAAGAACGGGGTGGCGCTGCCCAGCAGAGTCGGCCGGTGCGCAGCGATGGCGAAGGGGGTCTCCACGGGATCGAAGGTGTCGAAGAGCACCAGTCGCATGCCGGTATGGAGGGCGGCAGCGAGCATGGCGGCTCCCCCGATGTGCGACACCGGAAAGGCGATCGGGTTGACGTCGCTACTGGAGGCGCCGACGATGGCGACGACGCCTGCCGAGCCGGCGATGACCGAGCGGTCGCAGTGCCGCGCGCCTTTCGGGGACGCCGTTGTGCCCGACGAATAGTAGATCCAGCGCGGCTCCTCGCCCGATTGTGGCGGCGCAGGCAGCGCCGCCGGATCACCGGCGGGTAGCCGAAGTGCGCCGGTGATGGGCTCGTCGCGGTCGATGACCACGACAGTCATGGGTTGCTGATCACCGATCCGCTGGGCGAGCGCGATGTGGTCGAAATTGCGCCACACCCCGGGAACGATGAGGACGTCGGTCGCGAGCTGCGTTGTCACAAAACGTAATTCGCTCTCCCGCCAGATCGGCAGTACCGGGTTTTGGACCGCCCCGAGGCGCGCCAGCGCCACCATGACGACCATCGTCTCCAGCGTCGTCGGCAGCTGCCACGACACCACCGTTCCCGCGCCAATTCCGCGTTGCGCCAACGCCGCCGCGCATGTCAGTGCGGATTCGTACAGCTGCTCGCACGACAGGGCCCGACCGTAGTCGTCGACTAGGACCACCCGATCGGGATGCGCCCGCGCCGCCGTCTCGACCAGGGACCAATAGGTCTCCGCCGCCGGGTATGCGGTCATCGGCTCGGCAAGTGCAGTCGCCGCTTGGCCAGGATGTTGCGCATCATTTCCGAGCTGCCACCGGATATCGTGTAGGCCCGGGACCACAGCCAGCATTCACGCAGGCGTTGTTTGGCGCGATCCACATCGGGGTCCGCAGTCCCCGCGGCAATCGCCGATGCGGCCAGCTCGGCGCCATAGGCCGCGACACGGTGATAGGTTTCGGCGAAGCTCAACTTCGCGATCGAGCCGTCGCCCGGTCGTTCCTCACCCGACGTCAGCCGCTCCACATGGTCGTCGATGAACGCCTTGGCTACCTCGGCCTCGACGGCCAACTCGGCGACCTGCTGGCGGATGTCGGTGGAGTCCAGTGCGGGCTCGCCGTCGATGAGCGCGTTCCGGGCCACGGTGACCAAATCGTCGATCAAGAGTTCGAGCAAGATGACGTTGCCGCCGATGCCGAATCGTTCAAAGTCCAAGCCGGCCATGATGATCGACCAGCCCTGGCCCACCTCGCCGATCAGGCTCTCCGGACCGAGCTCGACCCCGCTGAGGAAGACCTCATTGACCTCGATCGCATCGCCGATCGTGCGGATCGGACGAACCTCGACACCCTCCGCCGAGAGCGGCACGGTGAAGACGGACAGGCCGTGGTGGCGCGAGGACGTCGGGTCGGTGCGGATCAGGGCGAGGCCCATGTCGGCCCAGTGTCCGTCGGTGATCCAGGTCTTCTGGCCGTCGATCACCCAACCGCCGTCGGGTTGCCGCACCCCGCGGCTGCGCACCGCGGCGATGTCGCTACCCGCATCGGGTTCGCTGAGCAGTTGGCACCAGACGTGCTCGCTGCGCCGGATGGGTGGCAGTAGCCGCTGCTTCTGCTCGTCGGATCCGAAGTGCAAGAGCACGTGTGCCGCCAGGTTCACCTGGTCCACCGGGCGTGGCGCGCGGGCGCGCAGGATCTCCTCGCTGACGATGCGGTCGTGCAGTGGGTGGTGATCGTCGCGACCGCCGTGTTGGACCGGCCAATCCGCGCCCACGAGGCCCGCCTCGAACAGGCCGGCGAACCACGCGCGCAGCAGGGCTTCTTGCGCGGGGGTCTGCGGCGCACGGTGGCCTTCGCGGGCTTCGATCGGCGGCGCGTGTTCGGCGATGTGTGCCCTGACCCGCTCTCTGAAGTCGGCCAGCTGCGCATCGGTGGGACGGCTCCAAACCACGCTCACCAACCCGACACCTCCGCCACCAGCGCCCGGCTCGAACGCGCCGTGCCGATCAGGTGGCCGTTGGTGAAGACCCGACGCAGCTCGTAATGCAGCGGATACTCCCACGTGAAACCGATGCCGCCCGAAAGTTGCATGCACTCGTCGACGGCGGCGGCGGCCTTCGCCGCGACGAACGCGTGCGCCGCCGCCGTCAGCAAGGTCGCCCTCTCCTCTCCCGCAGCGAGTGCCCGCGCCGCCCTCATGACGACGGCGCGCGCTTTGACCTCGAAGACCAGCAGCTCGACCAGCCGGTGCTGAATCGCCTGAAAGCTCGCGATCGGGGCCCCGAATGCGATGCGCTCCTTGAGGTATGCCGTCAGCCGCTCGAGGGTCATCGACACGGCGCCCACCGAATCGGCGGCGACCAGCAGTCGGGCCACGGCGGCCAACTGGTCGGCCCGTTCGACAGATCCGATCACGTCGCCGGGTGCGGCCTTCGCGTCGAAACGCCATACGGTTCGGGTGACGTCCAGCAGGTCGGGGTCCAACTCGAACTGGTCGCGATCCAAATCGCGCAGCAGGTGAATTCCGTTGCTTCCCAGGAGTATGACGATGTCGGCCTGGTCGCCGCGGATGATCCGTGCGGGCTCGCCGACGATCGCGACGCCGGCCGTCGCGGTCCCGGCGAGCAGGCCGGGCAGCAACTGTTGCCTGGGGTACCCGGGCGCGGAGGCGAGCGCCGCGGCACCGATCGTGGTTCCCAACCACGCCGACCCGTCCTGCGCTCGACCAAGCTCCTCCGCCACGACGCAGGCCTCGACCGGACGCCACCCGGTGCCCCCCAGCACCTCATCCACGAGCAGGCCGGTCCAGTC
>NZ_LZJA01000144.1:0-31816 GCF_001666785.1 Mycobacterium sp. E3305
CTGCACGTTCCACGGCCATCGCCGGCTGTCGCCGGACGAGGTCGCCCGGTACCTGTTCCGGCGCGTCGTGTCGTGGGGGCGCAGCTCGAACGTTTTTCTTCGCAACGGCGCCCGCCTGTACCTCGACGTGGGCAGCCACCCCGAGTACGCGACGGCCGAGTGCGACAGCCTGGTGCAGCTGGTCACCCACGACACGACGCGCCGGAACAGGTACCGGGCGACCTCGTCCGGCGACAGCCGGCGATGGCCGTGGAACGTGCAGGTGACACCGAACTCGGTCTCGATGCCCATAATTCGTCGCTGCACGTAATCGAGCGTACTGGTTGTCTGACCGGGACGGTGCGGAAGCCGCGCCTACGGATCCGGACGAGTTTCGCGAAGCCCGCCAGGGCACCGCCTGGGGACCTCAACGGGACGTCGACAACTCGGACACCTGCGGGCGCGGTGTTCAGCCCGTAGCGAACAGCGCACGCGGCGGGCCCGAGTCAGCCCGCGGCGTCGCCGTTGGATTCCGGCGCTTCGCCGTTGGTTTCCGACTGCCTCGAATCGCCCTCTTGCAGCAGACCTTCCAACGTGGCCCGGTTGATGCGCCGGAACGCCCGGCGTGGCCGGTTGACGTCCAGGATGGCGACCTCCAGGCTGCCCACGTCCGGGGAGGGCTGGTCCCCGCCTGAACCGTCGGTGCTGCCGGCCCGCAGCGCCTTCACGGCGATTTTGGTCGCCTCGCGCAAGTCGGCGTTCTCCGCGTAGGACTCCTTGAGCGCGGTCGTGATCGGCTCGGTGGTGCCGCCCATCACCACGAAGTGCGGCTCGTCGGCGATCGACCCGTCGTAGGTGATGCGATACAGCTCAGGCGGTTTCGTCTCGCCGTAGTGCGCCACCTCGGCGACGCACAATTCCACCTCGTACGGCTTAGCCTGCTCGGTGAAAATGGTGCCCAGGGTCTGCGCGTAGACGTTGGCCAGCTGGCGTCCCGTGACGTCGCGGCGGTCGTAGGCGTAGCCCCGGGTGTCGGCGAACTGGATTCCGCCGCGGCGCAGGTTGTCGAATTCGTTGAACTTGCCGGCGGCCGCGAAGCCGACGCGATCGTAGAGCTCACTGATCTTCTGCAGGGACCGCGACGGGTTCTCCGCCACGAACAGCACACCACCGGCGTAGACCAGCGCCACCACGCTCTTGCCGCGCGCGATGCCTTTGCGCGCGAGCTCGCTGCGCTCGCGCATCGCCTGCTCGGGCGATATGAAATACGGGAAGCTCACTTCTCACCACCGTCGGGGCCGAAAGTGTCTGCGCGTGAGCGGCTTTCGATCACCTCGCGGGCGAGCTCGGCGATCCGGCTCTCGGGCACCTCGGCCGCCCCCTCGGCGCCGATGGTGACCGCCGTCGGGTAGATGCCCCGAACCAAGTCAGGCCCGCCGGTGGCGGAGTCGTCATCGGCGGCGTCGTAGAGCGCCTCGACGGCCACCCGCACCGCCGAATCGGCATCGACGACCCGCGAATACAACTTCTTTATGGAGGACTTGGCGAAGATCGAGCCCGACCCCACCGACTGATAACCCTCTTCCTCCAGGTTCCAGCCGCCGGCGGCGTCGAACGAGACGATCCGGCCGGCGCCTTCGGGGTCGGGCGCGTCGATGTCGTACCCCGCCAGCAGCGGCAGAGCCACCAGGCCCTGCATCGCCGCGGCCAGGTTTCCGCGCACCATGATCGCCAGTCGGTTCACCTTGCCGGCAAACGTGAGCGGCACGCCTTCGAGCTTCTCGTAGTGCTCGAGTTCGACGGCGTAGAGGCGGGCGAACTCCACGGCGATGGCCGCGGTGCCCGCGATGCCGGTCGCCGTGTAGTCGTCGGTCACATAGACCTTTTTCACGTCGCGCCCGGCGATCATGTTGCCCTGGGTCGAGCGACGGTCCCCGGCGATGACGACGCCACCGGGAAACTTCAGGGCGACGATGGTGGTGCCGTGCGGCAGCTGCGAGCCCACCCCATCGGCGTGGGCACCGCCACCGAGGCTCGCCGGCAGCAGCTCCGGCGCTTGGCGGCGCAGGAAGTCAGCAAACGACGACAGGTCTACGGCGGGGGTTCCCGGGAATGCGGAGTTAGTGGACAGGCGATCGGAGAAGGGCCAGGTCACTGTCCGCCCTTTTGGACGTATGCCCGGACGAAATCTTCGGCGTTCTCTTCGAGCACGTCGTCGATCTCGTCGAGCAGATCGTCGGTGTCCTCGGCTAGCTTCTCGCGGCGCTCCTGGCCCGCGGCCGTGCTGTCGGCGAGATCGTCGTCGTCGCCACCACCACCGCCACGCTTGGTCTGCTCTTGAGCCATCGCCGGCCTCCTGCTTCATCTGAACTTGTTCAGCGGCTCGCTTGCCTTTTAAGCCACACTGCTCGCTGGTATCTCTACCCTACCGGTCAACCCCGACGTTCCCCGGTTTAACCGGCTTAGCTGGTGAGTTGTTCGACCAGTTCGGCGGCGCTATCCACCGAGTCCAGCAGCGCCCCGACGTGCGCCTTGCTGCCCCGCAGCGGCTCCAGCGTCGGAATGCGCACCAACGAGTCACCGCCGAGGTCGAAGATGACCGAGTCCCAGCTGGCCGCGGCGATGTCGGCACCGAACCTGCGCAGGCACTCACCGCGGAAGTACGCGCGCGTGTCAGTCGGCGGGTTGTCCACCGCCTCCAGCACCTGGTGCTCGGTGACCAACCGCTTCATCGAGCCGCGGGCGACGAGCCGGTTGTACAGGCCCTTGTCCAGCCGGACGTCGGAATATTGCAGGTCGACGAGGTGCAGCCTTGGCGCCGACCAGCTCAGGTTCTCTCGCTGACGGAAACCCTCGAGCAGGCGCAGCTTGGCGGGCCAGTCGAGCACCTCGGCGCACTCCATCGGGTCCCGCTCGAGTTGGTCGAGCACCTGCGCCCAGGTCTCCACGATGTCGGCCGCGCGGGGATCGGGGTCGCGGCTGTCGACGAGCTTCGCCACCCGATCCAGGTAAATCCGTTGCAACGCAAGGCCGGTCAATTCCCGCCCGTCGGCAAGGGCCACGGCGACCCGCAGCGACGGATCGCGGCTGATCGCATGGACCGCGTGCACCGGCCGGGCCAGCACCAGGTCGCTCAGGTCGATCCCGTGTTCCGGGCCGACCTCGATCAAGTCCAGCACCAGCGCCGTCGTGCCCAGCTTGAGGTAGGTCGACGTCTCGGCGAGGTTGGCGTCGCCGATGATGACGTGCAGCCGGCGGTATCGGTCCGCGTCGGCGTGCGGTTCGTCGCGGGTGTTGATGATGCCGCGCTTGAGGGTGGTCTCGAGGCCGACCTCGACCTCGATGTAATCGGAGCGCTGGGACAGCTGGAAGCCGGGCTCGTCGCCGGAGGGCCCGATGCCGACCCGGCCGGAGCCGGTCACCACCTGGCGGGATACCAGGAAAGGGGTCAGTCCCGCGATGATCGACGAAAACGGTGTCTGCCGCGACATCAGGTAGTTCTCGTGCGACCCGTAGGAGGCGCCCTTGCCATCGACGTTGTTCTTGTAGAGCTGCAGCTTGGCCGCCCCGGGCACGCTGGCGACGTGCCTGGCGGCGGCCTCCATGACGCGTTCGCCGGCCTTATCCCAGATCACCGCGTCCAGCGGGTCGGTGCACTCGGGCGCCGAGTATTCGGGGTGGGCGTGGTCGACGTAGAGCCGCGCGCCGTTGGTCAGGATCATGTTGGCCGCGCCGACTTCGTCGGCGTCGACCACTGGAGGCGGGCCCGCCGAGCGGCTCAGATCAAAACCGCGGGCGTCCCGCAACGGTGATTCCACCTCGTAGTCCCAGCGGGTGCGTTTGGCGCGCTGAATGCCGGCGGCGGCGGCATAGGCCAGCACCGCCTGGGTCGAAGTGAGGATCGGGTTGGCCGTCGGGTCCGACGGCGATGAAATGCCGTACTCGACCTCCGTCCCGATAATCCGTTGCATGGCCTAAGCGTAGGCCCGCCGACGATGCGCCCCGCGCGGCGGGGCGTTGAGAAGGCGGGCAATCGGGCTAGGCCCGCCGACGATGCGCCCCGCGCGGCGGGGCGTTGAGAAGGCGGCCCTAGTCGCTCAACGACCAGCGCGAGCGGGGCGCCCGTCGTAGGGTGAGCCGCCATGGACCTAAGTCTGCGCCGCGCCCCGCGCCGCCGCGGTCCGGTGAACGGCGCGGCTGAAAGCTGGTTCCTGGCGCGGGGTTTGCCGTCCGTACTGACGAGGCGCGCCCGGTGGCGCCGGCTCTGGCCGCGCGCGGCGCCGGTGCTCGCGGCGTACGCGGCGCTGCAGGCCTGCATCCTGCTGGTGTATCTGATCACCGGCGGCCACGACGTCGAAATCACCGGCACACCAACGACTTCGGAGCTGCTCGTGCTCGTCGTCGTCGGCCTCAGCCTCCCGCTGATGGCGGTCGTCGGCTGGCTGGTGTCGCGATCGCGCAACGGGCGGGCGCGCGCGACGATAGCGACGGCGTCGGTCGTGGTGGTGGTGTCCGTCGGCGTGGCGACGGGAGACGCTGCGCAGCTGCCGCAGCAGGCCGCCGTCATCGCCGTCGTGCTGATCCTGACCGGCTTCGGCGTCGGTTCGGTGGTCGGCTGGGCGGTCCGCATGATGCTGTCGCACTTCACCATGGTCGGCGCGCTGGCGGTCCGGGCGTTGCCGGTCGTGCTGCTGACGGCGTTGGTCTTCTTCAACACCTACGTCTGGCTGATGGCCGCCACGATCAGCGGGAACCGGCTCGGGCTGGCGATGGCGTTCCTGGTCTCCATCGCGGCGGCGTTCGTCATCTCGGCCACGGTGGAGCGGGTGCGACCGACGCTGAAGTCGGCGGCGGCCTTGCCCGGAGACGCCGAGCACCTCGCGGGCACGCCGTTCGCGACCATGCCGGACGCCCCGGACAGCACGCCGTTGAGGAAGAGCGAACGCCTCAACGTGGTGTTCGTTCTGGCCGCGTCCCAGCTGGCACAGATCCTGGTGGTGGCGGTGGTCACGGCCACCATCTATTTGATTCTCGGCCTGATCGTGCTGAGCCCGGAACTGCTCAACGAATGGACCCACACCTACAAGAGCACCGCGACGGTGTTGGGCTTCACGCTGCCGGTCCCGGACTCGCTGGTGCACATGAGCCTTTTCCTGGGCGCGCTGACCTTCATGTACATCAGCGCCCGCGCGGCCGGCGACGCCGAGTATCGGTCCACCTTCCTGGATCCGCTGATCGGTGACCTGCATGCCACGCTGATCGCCCGCAACCGCTACCGCGGCGCCGTCGCGCCGACCGCCGGTGCTGTTGACGACACCGACCGTAGTGACTAACTTCACCGTGTGTCCGCCCCCGAGTCCGACCGTGCCGTCGGCAAACACGCGCTCGACCTGGCAGGAAAACGCTACGGCGAAGTGCTCCTGGTAACCGCCGGCGAAGCCGGCCCGCAGGCAACGGTTTACAACAGCTTCCCGCTCAACGACTGTCCCGCCGAGCTGTGGTCCGCGCTCGACCCGCACGCCATCGCCGCCGAAAACGGCGTGGCCGCAGCCCTGCTCAACGGTCCGCGGTACTGGCTGATGAACGCCATCGAAAAGGAAGCCCAGGGTCCTCAGATCACGAAGACTTTCGGCGGTATCGAGATGATTCAGCAGGCCACGGTGCTGCTCTCTTCGATGAATCCGGCGCCCTACATCCCGAACAAGGTCAACCGGCACACGGTCTTCGTCTTCAACGCCGGTGAACAGGTCTACGAGCTGATCGACCCCCAAGGGCAGCACTGGGTGATGCAGACCTTGAGCCAGGTCGCCGACCCCAACCTGTCGCAAGCGGACCTGCCGGGGCTCGCCGAGCGGCTCGACCTGCCGGCGGGGTGGAGCTACCAACCGCGCGTGCTCACCGACGAACTGCGCGTCGACACGCGGACCCGGGCGGCCCAGGTGCTGCAGGACAACCTGACCAACAGCTATTCGCTGGTGACCGACTGACGGCTGCCACGCACATCCCTGGCGGCGTGTCGTGCGCGCCGTTTTAAGTGTCGCGGCGGCGCGACCCGAACCCTGAGCAAGCGCGCCGCGACTCAAACCACGGCGTGTGCGTGGTCTGAGTCGCGGCGCGGCTTAGCGCCCTACAGGTACTGGCCCAGGTTGGATTCGGTGTCGATGGCCCGCGATGCGCTCGAGCTCTTGCCGGTGACCAGGGTGCGGATGTAGACGATCCGCTCGCCCTTCTTGCCCGAAATCCGCGCCCAGTCATCGGGGTTGGTGGTGTTGGGCAGGTCCTCGTTCTCGGCGAATTCGTCGACGATCGAGTCGAGCAGGTGCTGGATGCGCAGACCCGGTTGCCCGGTCTCCAGCACCGACTTGATCGCGTTCTTCTTCGCCCGGTCGACGACGTTCTGGATCATCGCCCCGGAGTTGAAGTCCTTGAAGTACATGACTTCCTTGTCACCGTTGGCGTAGGTGACCTCCAGGAACCGGTTGTCGTCGATCTCGGCGTACATCCGCTCGACGACCTTTTCGATCATCGCGTGGATGCAGGCCGACCGGTCGCCCCCGAACTCGGCGAGGTCGTCGGCGTGCACCGGCAGGGTCTCGACCAGGTACTTCGAGAAGATGTCTTGCGCCGCTTCGGCATCCGGACGCTCGATCTTGATCTTCACGTCCAGACGGCCGGGCCGCAAGATCGCGGGGTCGATCATGTCCTCGCGGTTGGAGGCGCCGATCACGATGACGTTCTCCAGACCCTCGACGCCGTCGATCTCGCTCAGCAGCTGCGGGACGACGGTGGTCTCGACGTCCGACGAGACGCCGGTACCACGGGTGCGGAAGATCGAGTCCATCTCGTCGAAGAACACGATCACGGGCGTTCCCTCGGACGCCTTCTCCCGGGCCCGCTGGAAGATCAGCCGGATGTGGCGCTCGGTCTCGCCGACGAACTTGTTCAGCAGCTCGGGGCCCTTGATGTTGAGGAAGTAGGACTTCGCCTCGCGCGCGTCGTCGCCACGGACCTCGGCCATCTTCTTGGCCAACGAATTCGCCACCGCCTTCGCGATCAGCGTCTTCCCGCAACCGGGCGGGCCGTACAGCAGCACACCCTTGGGCGGGCGCAGCGCGTACTCCCGATACAGCTCCTTGTGCAGGAACGGCAGCTCCACGGCGTCGCGGATCTGCTCGATCTGGCGCGTCAGACCACCGATGTCGGAGTAGCTGACGTCGGGCACCTCTTCCAGCACCAGGTCTTCGACCTCGGCCTTGGGAATGCGCTCGAACGCGTAGCCGGCCTTGGTGTCCACCAGCAACGAGTCGCCAGGCCGCAACTTGCGCGGCCTGGTGTCGTCGTTGAGCGCGTCGGGATGCCCTTCCGGCAGGTCCTCGGCCACCAGCGGCTCGGCGAGCCACACGATGCGTTCTTCGTCGGCATGACCGACAACCAACGCCCGATGCCCGTCTGCCAGCAGTTCGCGCAACGTCGAGATCTCGCCGACGGATTCGAACGTGCCGGCCTCGACGACCGTCAGCGCCTCGTTGAGGCGGACCGTCTGGCCCTTCCGCAGCGACCCGACGTCGATGTTGGGCGAGCACGTCAGCCGCATCTTGCGACCCGAGGTGAACACGTCGACTGTGTCGTCCTCATGCGCGCCCAGCAACACGCCGTAGCCACTCGGCGGCTGTCCGAGCCGGTCGACTTCCTCACGCAACGCGAGTAGTTGCTGGCGCGCCTCTTTGAGCGTCTCCATCAACTTCGAGTTGCGGGCCGCAAGCGAGTCGATCCGGGCTTCGAGCTGATGCACATCGCGCGCAGAGCGCGCGCCGCCTTGTCCGGCCGCATGCTCGAGTTGCTCGCGCAGCAACGCTGCCTCGCGGCGTAATTCTTCCAATTCGGCAGCATCGCCGGGGGACATGCCTGACTCGCGGGGGGTACCGAATGATTCAGAACGCTCTGAGCCACCCATGTTGCGCTCCTTTCCCACACCGAATTGGCGCGGTGGATACTTCAAAGCTACCGGCGATTGACCAATGATGTGCGGAGTCAAATACCCACGAAAAGTTAAGATTTTCGTCTCGCTGGTAATCTCGGCCACTAATCTCGCTGATCGAAAGGGCCGCCGTGACCGCAAAAAGCCTCGCCACAGGCTTTGTCGGCACCGCCGACGTCGGCGTGGCGACCGCGGGTGTGAGTTCAGTTGCACCCGTTGGCCCGACCGCGCGGCGGGCGCCCACTTCGGGAAGCGCCCCGACCCCCCGACCGGCCTGATCGACGGGATGCGCCGACACCGGTCCGCAGCCGTGAGCGCCGTCACCGTCTTGGCGGCGGTCGGGATCTCGGGATGTTCGTCGCATCAGCAACCCCGCATCGCCTCCTCCATGCCCGCGGCGGCCCCCGCCACGTCGAGCACGGTTGTCGTACCTCCGACTACCCCGCTGCCGACGCCTGAAGCCCTTACCGACATCTTGACCCGGCTCGCCGACCCGAACGTACCCGGTATCAACAAGGTGACTTTGGTCGAAGGCGCCACCCCCGAGAGCGCGGACACGTTGGACAAGTTCACCAACGCGTTGCGTGACAACGGCTACCTGCCGATGACCTTCGTCGCGCACGACATCGCCTGGTCCGACAAGACCCCCGGCAACGTGGTGGCGAACATCGACGTCAACACCGCCCAGCGGCCCAACGCCAGCTTCCACTTCCCGATGGAATTCACGCCGTTCCAAGGCGGTTGGCAGTTGTCGCGGCGAACCGCCGAGATGCTGTTGGCGCTGGGCAAGTCACCCGGGACACCGCCGCCCAACCCGGCACCGCCTCCCGAGCCGGCCCCTGCGCCTGCACCTGCGCCGCAACCCGCCCCGGCGCCTGCGCCGCCGCCCGAGCCCGGCCCGACGCCGAGCCCACCCGGTTGACCCGCGGCATGTGGATCGGCTGGCTTGAGTTCGACGTCCTGCTCGGCGACGTCCGGTCACTCAAAGAGAAGCGGTCGGTGATCCGCCCCGTCGTCGCCGAACTGCAACGCAAGTTCAGCGTGTCGGCGGCCGAGACGGGTTCGCACGAGCTGCATCGGCGCGCCGGCATCGGCGTGGCCACGGTGTCCGGAGACCGAAGCCATGCCGTAGACGTCCTCGACGCGGCCGAACGGCTGGTGGCCGCGCACCCCGAGTTCGAGCTGCTGTCGGTGCGACGGGGCCTGCAGCGCAGCGACGATTGAGGCCCCGGTCAGCCGTCGCGGCCCTCGCGTTTGCGCCCCAACGGCGCCGGCGCGACGACGCCGGGCGCGAGCCGTCGCGTGAAGACCAGGAACGCGGTATGCCCGCGCATGGAGTGCTGCGGCCGAACGGCCAGACCGACGACGTTCCAGCCGCGTTGCAGCGTCTCCCACGACCGGGGTTCGGTCCAGCACTGCTGGGCACGCAGGGCCTCGACGACCCGCGACAGCTGGGTCACGGTGGCGACGTAGACCATCAGCACGCCGCCGGGGATCAGCAGCCGGGCGACCGCGTCGAGCACCTCCCACGGCGCGAGCATGTCGAGCACGGCGCGGTCGAACGAGCCGTCGGGCCAATCGGAGTCGGCGACGTCGCTGACAATCAGCTCCCAGTTGTCCGGCGGCCGGCCGTAGAACACCGAGACGTTGCGGCGGGCGTGCTCGGCGTGGTCGGCGCGCTGCTCGTAGGAGACCACCCGCCCGTCGGGTCCGACCGCACGCAGCAGCGAGCAGGTCAGCGCCCCCGATCCGGCCCCGGCCTCCAGCACGCGCGCGCCCGGGAAGATGTCACCTTCGTGCACGATCTGCGCGGCGTCCTTGGGATAGATGACCTGCGGGCCGCGGGGCATCGACATGATGTAGTCGACCAGCAGCGGGCGCAGCACCAGGAAGGGCGCACCGTTGCTGGACTTGACCACAGTGCCCTGCTCCTGCCCGATCAACGCGTCGTGGGCGATCGAGCCGCGATGGGTATGGAACTCCGCGCCGGGGGTGAGCGCCATCGTGTAGTGCCGGCCTTTGGCGTCGGTGAGTTGGACGCGTTCCCCGACGGTGAACGGGCCGGTTGCGGACACGCCGTCTAGCGTGCCAGCCGACTCGCCGCGGGCGGTGCTCGGGGTTGTCGGCACCCGGTTCTACGCTGCGGACATGACCGACCAGCCGCAGGCACTCGCGCGGCCGGCTGCAAGACCGGCGTCGAAACCGGCGCTGTCCCCGTCGCGGGCGGCGGACTTCAAGCAGTGTCCGTTGCTCTACCGGTTCCGGGCGATCGATCGGTTGCCCGAGGCGCCGTCGGCCGCACAACTGCGCGGCTCGGTGGTGCACGCGGCGCTGCAGCAGCTGTACGGGCTGCCCGCCGCGCAGCGCGGCCCCGACACCGCGCTGGCGCTGGTCGAGCCGGCCTGGGAACAGGTGATCGCCGCGACGCCCGACCTGGCCGGTGACTTCGATCCCGAGCAGCGCGGCCAGCTGATCGCCGAGGCTCGGGCGCTGCTCTTCGGTTACTACCGCCTCGAGGACCCGACGCGCTTCGATCCGCAGTGCTGCGAGGAGCGCGTGGAGGTCGAACTCGCCGACGGCACGCTGCTGCGCGGATTCATCGACCGGATCGACCTCGCCGCCACCGGGGAGACGCGGGTGGTCGATTACAAGACCGGCAAGGCCCCGCCGGCGGCGCGGGCCCTGGCCGAGTTCAAGGCGATGTTCCAGATGAAGTTCTACGCGGTGGCCCTGCTGCGCACGCGCGGCGTACCACCCACTCGGCTGCGGCTCATCTACCTCGCGGATGGGCAGGTGTTGGATTATTCGCCCGACCACGACGAGTTGCTGCGCTTCGAGAAGACCCTGATGGCGATGTGGCGTGCCATCCAATCCGCAGGCCGGACCGGCGATTTCCGTCCCAGCCAGTCGCGGTTGTGTGACTGGTGCCCCCACCAGCAGTACTGCCCGTTGTTCGGCGGAACCCCGCCAACCTACCCCGGATGGCCGGATATCGCTCTGTCACAAGGCGTTTCGCAACCGACCGAACCGGCGGCGTGATCGCAGCCCGTCCGCAGATGTGACGAGCGTCATTGCGGCCTGAGCGTCCGGACGCAATAGTTCACCGGCGAGTGCGGTAGGATGTTGTCAACGTTGGCGCCAAATGGCCTGCCAGCACGTCGTGATCGATTCGTTATTTCCTCTCAGATCCCCGCGGGGCGCCGAGTCCGAGATGACTAGGTGCGCTCTGCACAGCCTCGAGTCGCGGCGATCGACGTTGCCATACGGGCAATCTCGCTACCACCGACGCTTTAGGGACAGTGAAACATGCTTGAAGACAAAACATTTGCGCACCTCGGGGTGAGCCCACCGCTGGTTGACGCGCTCGCCAAGGGCGGCGCCCACCGGCCGTTCCCAATCCAGATCGAGACCCTGCCGGACACGCTTGCCGGCCGTGATGTGTTGGGCCGCGGCAAGACCGGTAGCGGCAAGACGCTCGCCTTCTCGATCCCGCTGGTGAGCCGACTCGATGCGGGTAACCGCCGACCGGGCAAGCCGACCGGGCTGGTGTTGGCGCCCACCCGCGAACTCGCGACGCAGATCGCCGCGACCATCGCGCCGCTCGCCGCGGTTCGGGGTCTGCGCGTGACCACCGTCTTCGGCGGGGTGCCGCAGCACCGGCAGGCCGCGGCGCTGAAATCCGGCGTCGACATCGTCGTCGCCTGCCCGGGCCGGCTGGACGACCTGATGAAGCAGGGCATCGTCACGCTGAGCGCCGTACAGGTGACCGTGATCGACGAGGCCGACCACATGGCCGATCTGGGCTTCCTGCCCACGGTCACCCGCATCTTGGCGGCCACGCCGGCGGCCGGGCAGCGGATGCTGTTCTCGGCCACTCTCGATGCCGCGGTCGACACCCTGGTGAAGCGATTCCTCAGCGACCCCGTGACGCGATCGGTCGCCGAACCGGCATCCGTGACTCCCGCGATGACACATCATCTCTTCTGTGTCGACGGACCCCAGGCCAAGAAGGACCTGGTGCACCGGTTGGCCTCGGGCGAATCCCGGCGAATCCTGTTCATGCGGACCAAGCATCAGGCCCGGAAGCTGGCCCGCCAACTCACGCAGTCCGGCATCCCGTCGGTCGAGTTGCACGGCAACCTTTCCCAGAACGTGCGCGACCGAAACCTGGCGGCGTTCGCGGCCGGTCACGCGAGAGTGCTTGTGGCAACGGACATCGCCGCGCGTGGCGTGCACGTCGACAACATCGAGCTGGTCGTCCATGTCGACCCGCCGCCGGAGCACAAGGCCTACCTGCACCGGTCCGGCCGCACGGCCCGCGCCGGCGCTTCCGGCGACGTGGTCACCATCGTGTTGCCCGACCAACGCCGGGACGCCGAATCGATGATGCGCAAGGCTGCCATTCGCGCCGTGCCCCAGCAGGTAACCGCGGCCTCCCCCGTCATCCACGCCCTGGCCGGCCAGCCGGCGCCACGCGAGGTCGTCGCGCCGGCCCCGGTGGCGACTCGTGCGCCCCGGGCGAGCGCGGCGCGCAACAGGCGACGCCGCTCGCGTCGCCCCGCCCCGGCGTCGCGGTAGGGACTGCCACGAGTCGATGGTGGCGACCCGCCGCGCCCGGCCAACGCCGCGCTCGCGATCGCCACTAGCCAATGGTGGCGACCCGCCGCGCCCGGCCAACGCCGCGCTTGCGATCGCCACTACTGCAGCGGCGTCATCTCCTGCAGCATCGTGGGAATGAGCTCGCTGACGGTGGGATGGATGTGCATGGTGCGAGCCAGCGTCGTGTAGGGCGCTTTGGCCGACATGACGTCCAGGATCTCGTGAACGGCCTCGTCGCCGCCGACGCCGAAGATGGCCGCTCCCAGTATCTCCCGGGTGTCGGCATCCACGACGACTTTCATAAACCCCTGCGTCTCACCCTTTTCCACCGCCCGGCCGACCCGCGTCATCGGACGCTTGCCTACCAGCGCCTTGCGTCCCGACGCACGTACCTGGTCAACGGTCATCCCGGCACGCCCCAGCGGCGGGTCGATGTAGAGCGCGTAGGTGGTGATGCGGTCGCTGACCCGGCGCGGGTCGTCGTCGAGCAGGTTGGCGGCGACGATCTCGAAATCGTTGTAAGAGGTGTGGGTGAAGGCGCCTTTGCCGTTGCAGTCTCCCATCGCCCAGATGTGGTCGACGTTCGTCTTGAGCTGGTCGTCGACGACGATGTAGCCGCGGGCGTCGGTCTGCACACCGGCCGCCTCGAGGCCCAGGTCGTCGGTGTTGGGCCGTCGGCCCACGGCCAGCAGCAGGTGACTGCCGGCGACCGGGGCGGCGCCGTCGCTCGGGGTCAGTTCAAAGCCATTGTCCTTCTTGATGATTCGCACGTCATCGGCGCCGACGATGACGTCGATGTCCTCGCCCTCCAGGATGTCGCGGACGGTGGCGGACACGTCCTCGTCCTCGCGGGATGCCAGCCGGGAACCCCGCTCGACGACGGTCACCCGGGCGCCGAAGCGCCGGTACATCTGGGCGAACTCCAGCGCGATGTAGCTACCGCCGAGAATGACGAGGTGGCTTGGCAGCGTGTCGAGTTCGAGGATCGACACGTTGGTCAAGAACTCGATGTCGGAGAGCCCGGGGATTTCCGGCACCACCGCCCGACCGCCGACGTTGAGGAAAATCCGGTCGGCGTGCAGCACGTCTTGCCCGTCTCGGGAGTCGACACGCAACGTGTGCGGGTCCTCGAACCTTGCGTGCCCACGAAAGACGGTGCAACCGTCCATTCCCGCCAACCAGTCCTCGACGCCCTTACGGTCGCCCAGCATGATTTCGTCCTTGCGTGCCTTGACTTTCGCCATGTCCACGCTGACCGGTCCGGTCGCCACACCGAAATCCGCACCGCGGCGCGCGAGGTGAGCGGCGTACGCGCTGGCGACCAGGGTCTTGGTCGGGATGCATCCGGTGTTCACGCATGTGCCGCCGATCAGTTTGCGCTCCACCAGCGCAACCCGTTGCCCGGCCCCAGTCAGCCGCCCGGCCAACGGGGGCCCGGCCTGCCCGGCGCCGACGATGATCGCGTCGAAATGCTGTGTCACTTAACGGCCGTCAGGATGTATTCCGTCAGCACGTGACCCGTCACCGCGGCGATGGCGAACCCGCCCAAGATCGCGACCGCATCCTCGAGCAGCGCGATGGGCAGGTCCCTGCCGGCCACGGCGGCCAGCCGCTTGCGGGCCTGATAGCCGCCGAGTGTGCCGAGCACCGCGCCGATGACGCCGGCCCCGAGCGCGGTGAAGGTCCAGTGCGGCCAGGCGCCGAGCGCAGCCCCCGCCAATCCGCCCATGACGATCCTGGCGGCGAAGATCGGCGGCGCCGTGCGGGCCGGCGTCTTGGGCAGCTTGTCGTTGACCAGTTCGCCGACCGCGAGAACGGTGAAGACGATGACCGTGATGATGTTGGCCATCCACGACGCCCACGTGCCATGGAGGTCGAGCCAGCCAAGATAGGCCGCCCAGGCGACCACGGCGGGGGCCGTCAGCGAACGCAGCCCGGCGATGACGCCAATCAGGAAAGCCAGCAGCAGAATAAGCGCGTGTGTCACGAAGACCCTCCTGGGGATCGAACAGCCCGGCAATGGTGAGGGATGACGGCCCATGAGGGTGACACGGGCAAACAGCCCTAGGCGGACGCTAACACAGCTGCGGTCGCGGCACCCGCCTCGAGCGTCACGCTAGCGTGACCGCCGGCGCCGAGCGTCACGCTAGCGTGACGCTCGAGCGGTTGGTCAGAACCGGCAGAACCTGATGTCGGAAGCCAGAATGGCTTTGGCGCCGATGGCGGCCAGCTCGTCCATGATCTCGTTCACGCCACGGCGGGGCACGAGCGCGCGGATCGCGACCCAGTCCGGATCGGCGAGCGGCGCGATGGTCGGCGACTCCAAACCCGGCGTGATCGCCGTGGCCTTTCCCAGGACGGAACGCGGGCAGTCATAGTCGAGCATCAGGTATTGCTGCCCGAAAACCACACCCTGGATCCGCGCCACCAGCTGATCGCGCGCCGCTCGCATGCCGCCCTGGCCGTCCGGGTCGGCGCCCTCGATCAGCACCGCCTCCGAATCGCACAGCGGATCGCCGAAGGCCACCAGGTCGTGCAGGCTCAGCGTGCGCCCGGAGCCGACCACGTCGGCGATGGCGTCGGCCACGCCGAGCTGCACCGAAATCTCCACCGCCCCGTCGAGTCGGATGACGGTCGCTTCAATGCCGCGTTCCGCCAGATCTTTTCGCACCAGATTGGGGTACGCGGTCGCGATCCGCCTACCGGCCAGGTCCGCCGTCGTCCACTCACGCCCGGCTGGGCCGGCGTAGCGAAAACTCGACGACCCGAAACCCAAGGCCAGCCTCTCGCGCACCGGCGCGTCCGAGTCGCGGACCAGATCGCGTCCGGTGATGCCGAAATCGAGCTGCCCCGAACCCACATAGATCGCAATGTCTTTGGGCCGCAGGAAGAAGAACTCGACCTGGTTGACCGGGTCGATGACGGTGAGGTCCTTGGAGTCGGTGCGACGACGGTAGCCCGCCTCCGCGAGAATCTCGCTGGCCGGCTCGCTCAGCGTGCCCTTGTTGGGAACCGCGACCCGCAACATCGTCAGAGCTTCCGGTAGACGTCGTCGAGCGACAGGCCACGCGCGATCATCAACACCTGCGTCCAGTAGAGCAACTGGCTGATCTCCTCGGCCAGCGCCTCGTCGGGTTCGTGTTCGGCGGCGAGCCATACCTCGCCGGCCTCTTCGAGGATCTTCTTGCCCAACCCGTGGATGCCACCGTCCAGCGCGGCCACCGTCGCGCTGCCGGCCGGCCGGCTACGGGCGCGCTCGCCCAACTCGGCGAACAGATGCTCAAACGTCTTCACGGCCAGCGATTGTTTCACGCGGCGGCGAGCAAAGTCACGGCGGTTTCCGCCGGTGACGTTTAGCGCCGCCGGTCAGTCGAACCCGGCGAGCGTCATGCGCAGCGCCTCTTCGAGCTGAACGTGAAACTCCGGGCCGTCGGGGGGCTGGGTGAGCCAGCGGTCGATGACGAATTTGGCCGTGGCCAAGCTGGTGTGCACCAACAGCGCGGGCCGGACGTCTGCCGCTGCGTCGACGCCCATGCGGGACGCCACTTGCTCGACGAATTCGCGGTGTTCGATCTCGGTGACCAGCACCGATTGGCTCAGCAACCGCGGGGCGGTGGCGACGGCCTGGCGCCAAGTGTCCAGCGTCTGGACTTCGATGACCTCTTGGGCGCGCGCGACGAACAGCCGAATCAACGCCTCGACCGGTGACTCGTCCGGTGGTCTCGCGCTGTAGGACTCGACGATCTCGGCGCTGGCCTCCCGGACGGGACCGACGAGCAGGCTCTCCTTGGTGGGTGCGTACCGGAAATAGGTGCTGATCGATACGCCGGCCGCCGAGGCGATCTCCTCGGTCGTCACGGCGTCGAAGCCACGTTCGGCGAAAAGCCGCTGGGCGGTCTGCTGGATCTGCGAAACTAGCTCAGCACGACGCCGGTCCCGCAACGAGCCGGTGTTTGCTGAGGGCATGCCTTCACCTTCGTCAATCCGACATTGGAACCCCGCGGCGCTGTCCAGCGACGAACTCAGATGAGTGACTCTACACTATTGAAAGTCGCTATCAAGTAGGCTAACGTGATGCGGCACACACCGATGAGCTGCAGAGTCTTGGGCGCCTGTTGACATTATTTTAATAAGAATTGGCTTCGACGGCGTCGGAAGTCGTCTGCTCGGCACTCAGGAATTCAGGGGTGGGGAGAGGGCCGATGGAAGCGGTAGCTGATAGTCGATGACGGTTGCCATAAGTTTGCTGTGCGGGCTTTGGGTCACGCCGCTATGACGACGCAACTCGATGGTGTCGTCGCGATCCGGAACTGGTCGGTCGGGTACGTCAAGCGCCATCCCGTCGCGTCGCTGACCACGGTGGGCGAACAGTTCGTCTTGGGCGTGCGCACGGCACAGTATTTCTTCTTCGACCTGATGACCGGGCGATTTCAGTGGCAGGAGTTCGTCCGCCAGGGCGCATTCATGGCAGGCACCGCGGTGTTGCCGACCATCCTGGTGTCACTGCCGATCAGCGTCACGCTGTCCATCCAGTTCGCACTGCTGGCCGGCCAGGTTGGGGCCACGTCGCTGGCCGGGGCCGCCAGCGGCCTGGCGGTCATCCGGCAGGGAGCATCGCTGGTGGCCGCGGTGCTGATGGCGTCGGCCGTCGGGTCGGCCATCACCGCCGATCTGGGCTCGCGAACGATGCGCGAAGAGACCGACGCGATGGAGGTGATGGGCGTCTCGGTGATCCGTCGTCTGGTGGTCCCCCGGTTGGCCGCCGCGGTGATGATCGGCGTGGCCCTCACCGGAGTCGTGTGCTTCGCCGGATTCTTCGCGAGCTACATGTTCAACGTGTACTTCCAGAACGGGGCGCCGGGCAGCTTCGTGTCGACGTTCGCCTCCTTCGCGACGACCGACGACATGATCCTGGCGCTGGTCAAGGCGGTCGTGTTCGGCGCCATCGTGGCCATCGTGTCGAGCCAGAAAGGCTTGTCCACCAAGGGCGGACCTACGGGCGTCGCAAACTCGGTGAACGCGGCGGTCGTCGAGGCCATCCTGCTACTGATGATTGTCAACGTCGCCATCAGCCAGCTCTACATCATGTTGTCCCCCAGGACGGGGCTGTGACATGACGGCGTCCGCTTATCAACCGTTGGCACCGATTTCGGTCCCGCTCGTCCGGCTCTACCGACGGGGCAAAGTGCCGATCATTCGGCTCGGGCACCTGCTGGTCTTCTTCGTCCGCGCGCTCGTCGCGGTCCCGCTTGCCCTGCGCCAGTACCGGGGCGAGTTCCTGCGGTTGCTGTCGAACATCACCTGGGGCAACGGCTCGATCGTGGTGGGCGGCGGCACCGCCGGCGTGGCCGTCGTGCTCGGCATGACGGTCGGGGCGCTCGTGGGAATCGAGGGCTACAACTTCCTGGACCTGCTCGGCCTGGGGCCCGCCACCGGTTTCGTCTCGTCGTTGGTCAACACCCGCGAGCTGGCCCCGCTGATGGCATCGCTGGCCTTCGCCATGCAGGGCGGCTGCCGCTTCACCGCCCAACTGGGCTCCATGCGCATCGCCGAAGAGATCGATGCCATGGAATCGATTGCGATCCGGCCGATTCCGTACCTCGTCACCACCCGGCTGATCGCCTCGGTGGTGGCGATCGTCCCGCTCTACGCCGCATGCCTGGCGATCGGCTACCTGAGCACCCAAGTGGTGGTGGGACTGGGCAGCGGTGGCTCGACCGGTTCCTACCTGCACTACTTCACGTTGATGCTGGCGGGGCAGGACATCGTCTATTCCCTGATCAAGGCCGTCATCTTCGTCTGGATCGCCTCCACGATCCAGTGCTACTACGGGTACTACGCCGGCGGCGGACCGGAGGGCGTCGGGGTCGCCGCGGGCCACGGCATGCGGGCCAGCATCACCGTCGTGATCATCGTGAACATGCTGCTCACCATGGCGCTGTGGGGCGTCGACTCCGGCGCACGGTTCGGCGGGTAGGTCGGGGGAACATGCCGAACTCCTTTGAGCTGGACGGGCGCGGCCCCTCCGACCGGCAGCTGTTCGGCATCGGCATCGCGGTCGTGGTGGTCAGCGCGCTGCTTACCACCGCGATGTTGGTCAAATCCACTGGCAGACTCAACGATTACGTCCGCGTGGTCGCCGATCTGGTGAACGTGGGCGATGGCTTGCCGCAGAGGTCGGACGTGAAATACCACGGTGTGCTGGTCGGCATGGTCGACGGCGTCGTGCCCGCGGCGCACGGCAACCCCAACTACGTCCACATCGACCTCAAGGAAGAATTCGCCGGCTCGATCCCGGCCAACGTGACCGCGCGCGTGGTGCCCAGCAATGTCTTCGCCGTGTCGTCGGTTCAGTTGGTGGGCTCCCCGAACCGGGAGCGCCCAGCGGCAACGATCCGCGACGGGGCGCATATTCCGGAGGACAAGCGGCTTCCGACGGTGTTGTTCCAGACGACCGTGACGAAGTTGCGCGACCTGCTCGCCGCGGCGGGCCGCGACCGGGACGACCGGTCGGTGGGGATCCTGGCCGCGCTGGGCGCCGCCACCGATCACCGCCGCGTCAGCCTCCTGAACGCCGGCGCGCAATTGAATCGCCTTCTCGACCAGCTCAATTCGATTGTCAGCACCGACGCCGGCCCCTCGACGGTGTCCGCGTTGCTGGATGCGACTCGGGGGCTGGCGCAGACCGCCCCCGATTTGCTCGACGCGCTGCACCAGGCCGTCGAGCCGATGCGGACCTTCGCCGAGACGCGCGGTCAGCTGGCCGCGTTGCTGTCGGGCGCTGACTACACGGTCGGCACCACGCGCCAGTCGTTGGGCAACCATATCGACCAACTCATAGGGATCACAACCGATTTCACGCCCGTGCTCGGTGTGCTGGCGCAGAAGTCCAATAACTTTGTGCCCGCGGTCGCCAAGCTGGACAACCTGGCCAACCAGTTCATGGAGCAGGTCTGGAACCCGGTCACCAACCTCGGCAACATGCGCGCGATGCTGACGTTCACCCCCAGTTCCACCTACACCCGCGCCGACTGCCCCCATTACGGCGAGCTGAAGGGACCCAGCTGTTTCACCGCACCGCTGATACCGGTGCGGCCCGACCTTCCCGACGTCCTGCTGCCGCAGAACTATCAACCGCCCAAGGATCTGGCCCCGCCACCGGGCACGGTGATCGGCCCGGACGGAAATCTCGTCGCCGTGGGTCCGCCGCTGATCAACCCGAACCCCAACCTGTCCGATCCCAATCCCCCACTGCCCGCGGGGATCACGCCGTCACCGCCAGTGCCCGGGAGTGCGAACCCCGACAACCCGTCGCCGGGGGCGCCCGCCACGCCGCAGCCCCACGAACCGTGGGTCGCACCGGTGGCGCCAAAGGCACCGTGGATCCCGCAGGCGTCGTTCGGCGGGAACGTGGGACCCGTTGGGAGCCAGTACGAACGGAACATGTTGGGCGTGATCACCGGCGAGCCTGCGACCGCCGCCACCGAGCTGCTGCTGGGCCCGGTCGCCCGCGGCACGACGGTGTCCATCACCCATCCGCCGGCTCATCCGCCCGGGGAGGCCAAATGAGGTTTCGAGGCCCGCTCGTCGCGTTGACCCTGTTCATGGTCGTCTCGCTGACCTTGACGTGGCTGGTGTACGTCAGCCTGCGCCGTGACGTGGCCGGCAACACCGCCACGTATTCGGCGGTCTTCAGCGACGTCTACGGGTTGCGCGAAGGCGACGACGTCCGGATGGCCGGCGTGCGCGTCGGCCGGGTCGAAAAGATCGAGCTCGAGGGGAATCTCGCGAAGGTCTCGTTCGTGGTGCAGCAGGAACAACGGCTGTTCGGAAACACCCTCGCGTCGGTCACCTATCAGAACATCGTCGGCCAGCGTTACCTCGGGCTGTCCCTGGGCAGGGACGGCAGCCCGCAGCAGCTCCCACCGGGTAGCACGATTCCCCTGGAACGCACCGAGCCCTCCTTCGACGTCACCACGCTGCTGAACGGCTACGAACCGTTGTTCAGCCTGCTGAACCCCCACGACGCCGACAACCTCACCAAGGGCATCATCGCCTCGCTGCAAGGCGACACGTCGTCGCTGACCACGCTCGTCGGCCAGACCTCAACGCTCACAGAGACATTCGCGGGCCGGGACCAGGCCCTCGGCAGCGTGATCACCAATCTCAACAAGGTGATGGCCAACCTGGCCCAGCAGAACGACAACCTCGACGGGGTGATCACCCAGACCCGCGGCGTCGTGGGCGAGCTCGACGTCCGGCGCCCCGACCTGGTGGCCTCGGTCGGTTCGTTGGCCCGGGTGACCGACCGGCTGTCGACCGCGGCGACGGACGTGTACCCGGCGCTGCGCGAGTTCATCGACCGCCAGCCCGGTGCCACCAAACACATCATGGAGGTCGAACCGCAGGTGGCGTTCTTCGGCGACAACATTCCGCTGCTGCTCAAGGGGCTCGCCCGGGTCGGCAACCAAGGCGCCTACGGCAACGCCTACGTGTGCGACGTGAACTTCATGGGGTTCTTCCCCGGCCTCAACGACGTGGTGCCGATCATCGTCAACGCCGCGACCCCGGGCAATAAGGCGTGGCACAGCCCCAGATGCAGGAGCACGGCGGATGGCTGACGCGTCGGTGTGGCAGCGGATGAGGAAACGACCGCTGGAAAGCTACAACAAGACCTGGCTCGGGTTCATCGCCGTCGCGGTGGTCGCGGTGATCATCGGGGTGATGCTGCTCGTGCACGCGCTCGGCGCCGAATATCGGCACTACACCGCCGAGTTCCTGCAAGCCGCCTCGCTGCGGGCCGGCAACCCGATCGTGGTCGCAGGCATCCCGGTGGGCAACGTCACCAGCATGAAACTCGTCGGCGACCACGTCGAGGCGGGGCTGAAGATTCGGGACAACATCGCGCTCGGGAAGGATTCCCGGGCGCAGATCAAGGTCACCACCATCCTGGGTTCGCGGTACCTCTCGCTGGAACCCGCCGGCGCGGCGCACCTGCCCAACAACACCTTCGACCTGGCACACACCGAGGTGCCCTACGACCTGCAAGCCGCGCTGCAGGACGCCACCACCACTTTCGAACAGGTCGACTCCGACCGGTTCGCGCAGTCGCTCGCAGTGCTCGGCAAGCAGCTCGAAGGACTGCCTGCGGTTGTGCCGCAAGCGATTTCGAACATCCACACGCTCTCGTCGATCATCGCGCTCCGACGTGACCAGCTGGGCCAGCTGCTGCGCAGCACCGAACAGGTGACCAACACGCTGCGGCGTCAGCAGGCCGACATCGGCACCCTGGTCAACCAGGGCCAAGACCTGCTGGGCCAGTTCGTCGCGCGGCGAGCCGTTTTCCACGCGATGATGCAATCCCTGTCGAGCCTCGTCGACACCATGAGCCAGGTCGTGGTCAACGACCGGCCGGCCCTGGACGCGCTGATCAAGGACATGCGCGACTTCACCAACCTGATGTCCGGGCACGACGACCTGCTGCACAGCATGCTGCAAACCAGCCCGATCTTCTTCCGCGAGGCGGCCAACCTCACGGGTGACGGAAACGCGATCAACTTCAACGCCCCCAACGTCCCACTGATCGACTCGTGGATGTGCGCAATCAGCGGCCGCGCCAAGCAGTTCGGCATGATCCAGTACTTCAAGGATTGCAAGTGAAATCGCTCGCGTCGAAATCGGTGGCCGTCATCGCGGCCCTCGCGGTGATCGCCGCGGCCGCCGGCATCGGTTGGTGGTGTCTGGGGTCCGACGAGGACACGATTACCGTGACCGCCCAGTTCGACAGCGCCTCAGGCCTCTACGAGGGCAACGAGGTGGCGGTGCTGGGCATGTCGGTCGGCAAGATCACCAAGATCACCGCCAAGGGCGGCTACGTCGAAGTCGAATTCACCGTCGACCGCCACGTCAAGGTTCCCGCCACCGCGCAGGCCGTCACGGTGTCAACCTCCATCCTCACCGACCGCCAGATCGAACTCACACCGCCCTATCACGGCGGACCGACGCTGGAGAACCACGACACCATCGGGTTGCCGCGCACCAAGACGCCCGTCGAATTCAGCAGCGTCCTCAACGTTTTGGACAAAGTGACCAAGTCGCTCGAGGGCGACGGCCGCGGCGGCGGGCCGGTCGCCGACGTGCTCAACGGCGGCACCCAGGTCGTCAACGGCAACGGGGAAAGGATCAAGGCGGCGCTCGGCGAGCTGTCCAAGGCGCTGCGATTGTCCAGCGACGGTGGCGCGGCGACCCGCGAGCAGATCACCACGATCGTGAAGAACATCAGCTCCCTGTTCGATGCCGTGGCCGCCAACGACACCAAGTTGCGTGAATTCGCCTCCACCATCCACCAAGTCAGCCAGATCATGGCCGACGAGGACCTCGGCAGCGGCACCACGGGACGCAAACTCGACGAACTGATCCAACGGGCCGGCGACCTGCTCGACGCCAACCGCGACAACATCAAGCAGGCCGCCCGAAACGGCAACGCCACGCTGCAGACGGTGACCGACCAGCGACGCGACCTGGCCGAACTCCTGGACCTGGCTCCGTTGGTGGCCGACAACGCCTACAACATGATCGACCGGGCCAACGGCAGCGTCCGGGCGCGGTTTCTGACGGATCGGTTGCTCTTCGACAGCCAGTACACTAAAGAGATCTGCAACCTGATGGGCCTTCGGCAACTGGGCTGCAGCACCGGGACGATACAGGACTTCGGCCCCGATTTCGGGTTGACCTATGTGCTGGACGGCATGGCCGCCATGGGGCAGAAATGATGACCGCGGTCCCCCGGGGCATGCTGGCGGCGGCGGCCGCGGCGCTGGTGACCGCCGGATGCGCCACGAACGGCCTTGCCAGCCTGCCCCTTCCGGCCCCGGGCCTGGGCTCGGGCGGTTACTCGCTGAACGCCGTGTTCTCCAACGCGCTCAACCTGCCGATGAACGCCAAGGTGAAACTCGCCGGCGCCGACGTGGGGCAGCTCGAGTCGATGGTCGCGCGCAACTACACCGCGGTCACCCGGTTGCACATCAGGGACGGCGTGCAACTGCCGCGGGGCAGCACCGCCGAATTGCGAACCGCGACACCGCTGGGCGACGTGTTCGTCGCCCTGAAGCCGCCGGCGGCCGGTGATCCGGAGGCGCCACTGTTGAAGGACGGCGACACCATCGGCCTGGACTCGACGGCGGCCGCCGCGACGGTCGAGTCGGTGTTGAGTTCGGCGGCGATCCTGGTGAACGGCGGGGCGGTGCGCAATTTCACCAACATCATCAACGGTTTCGGCAAGGCGACCGGTGACCAGGGCCAGGCGTTCGGGGACATGATCCGCAAGTCCAACGAGCTGCTCGGGACGCTGGACTCGCGCTCCGGCCAGATCTCGACCGCGTTGACCCAATTGTCGCACCTGGCCGACGAACTCGACGCCAAGAACCAAACCATCAGCGAGCTGATGGCGGCCGCCGGTCCCGCCACTTCGGCGCTGGCCGACAACACCGCCCAGCTCTCCGACGTCGCGATCCAGGTGGGCGACACCTCCCGGCTGCTGGCCCGGTTCCCGTCGATCGGCGGGACCGACACCAGCGGCCGCAGCATCATCCGCGACCTGAACACGGTCGCCGGGGCTGCCAATGACGTTGCGATGAGCCCGGATACCAGCTGGCTGGCGCTCAACCGGCTGATTCCGCCGTTGGTCAAGTCGACCGCGGGCAACTCGATTTCGGTGAACGTGGGCGTGGACAAGATCATGCTCGGATCGCTTCCCGATATCGGGTTCCCCGGTGACATCGGACTGCACGGGCCGCACCACTACAACGTGAACCTGCTCGTCGGCACCCTGAAGTACACCCTGTGGCGTCTGCAAGAACGGGTGGTCGGCCGCGGGCCGAATTCGCCACAGGTTCCGGTGGTTCCGGACCCGAACATCCCCGGCCAAATCGACGTCGCCCCCGGACCCCCGCCAGCACCATCGCCGCCGGCACCACCACCGCCGGGACCGCGACCATGATCCGCACCGTCGACAACGTCGCGAACGCCATCGTCCGGGCGGTGCGTACCGGTCACCGGCAACAGGTCTGGCTGTCGGTGGCCGGATTGGCGCTCATTCTGGTCGTCGCCACCGCCTACCTGCTCATCGGAGCGTTGCGGGTGAAACCTTTCGCATCGACCTACCGCGTCACCGTGCAGCTGCCGGAATCCGGCGGCTTGCTGCCCAACCAGGATGTCGCGCTGCGGGGGGTGCGCGTCGGCCGGGTCGAGTCGCTGCGGATCACCGATAACGGCGTGAACGCCATCGCCAGCATCACGTCGAACGTGCGGATACCGGCGAACAGCGTGGTGCACGTGTCGGCGCTGTCGCCGGCCGGCGAGCAGTACATCAACTTCGAGGCCACCTCGGACGCCGGGCCGTACCTGCACGACGGCAGCCTCATCACCTCCGACCGCACCACCGTTCCGGTCAGCCTGGCGCAGCTGCTCGGCGACGCCGACGGGCTGCTGGCCCAGGTCGACCCCCACAAGGTCGAGTTGATCAAGAAGGAACTCAGCCTGAGCAAGGAGGGCCCGGCGAAGCTGACCGCCATCGTCGACGGCGGTACGTTTCTGCTCTCCACGCTCGATTCGGTGCTGCCCCAAACCACCAGCATCATCAAGACCAGCCGGGTGGTGCTCACCCTGGCGAGCGACAAGAACGCCGGACTGGGCGCTGCCGCAACGGAACTCGACCGAACGCTGACGGGCGTGGCCAGGATGCAGGCCGGCTATCGCCGCTTGACCGGGCAAACCCCGCGCACGCTTTCCGCGGTCGACAACCTGTTCGCCGACAACTCCGACACGATGGTGCAGCTGCTGGGCAGCATGGCGACCATGTCGCAGCTGCTCTATCTACGGGTTCCGGCGCTCAACGCGCTCTTCCCCGACTACCGTGGGTCCGTGTTGGACGCGGTGGCGAGCGCATTTCACGATCACGGGGTCTGGGCGACGGCCGACCTCTACCCGCGCTATGTGTGCGACTACGGGACGCCGTCACACGCCTCCTCCGCCGCCGACTACTACGAGCCGTTCGTGTACACCTACTGCCGCGACGACGACCCCGCGGTCTCGATCCGGGGAGCCAAGAACGCACCGCGGCCGGGCGGCGACGACACCGCCGGTCCCCCGCCGGGTGCGGACCTGGGCCGTCGAACGGATCCGATCCCGCAGGGTCGCTACACCATTCCCACCCCCTACGGCGGCCCGGCTCTGCCGATCGAACCGCCGCACTGAGCCGTCAACCCATATCTCGAGGAGCTGATCGTGATCGTGACCACCAAGAAGAACCCGAAGGCCGAGGTGCGCGCCGAGGTGGAGCCGGACGACGAAACACCCCCAGTCGCAACCGAAGACGCCGAGGAGGTCCGCGTCGACGACGAACAGCTCGACGAAGACCGGCCGGACGAAGAAGACGGCGTGCTGCTCAAAGGCAAGCGGCGCGAGCCCGATCGCCGCGGGCGCCCCTGGAAGCACTACCTGCGTCGCGGCGCTTTGCCGGCGCTACTCGTTGCCTCACTTGCCGTTTCGGGTTTCCTCGGCTGGCGGCAGTGGCAGGAGCACCAGGTGAAGTTGGCCGGCGAACAGGCCCAGCAGGCCGCCATCGCCTACGCCCAGGTGCTGACGAGCATTGATTCGAACAAGGTCGACGACAACTTCAGGCAGGTTCTTGACGGCGCGACGGGCGAGTTCAAAGACATGTACACCCAGTCCAGCGTGAAACTGCGGCAGCTGCTGATCGACAACAAGGCGACCGCGCACGGCGTGGTGGTGGACTCGGCGATCCAGTCCGAGTCGACGAACAGGGTTGTGGTGCTGGTCTTCATCGACCAGACCGTCACCAACACGGCCGCGCCCGACCCGCGCATCGACCGCAGCCGGATCAAGATGACCATGGAGAAGGTCGACGGTCGCTGGCGGGCCGAGAAGGTGCAGCTGCTGTGATCCGCCGGATGCTCGCGGCGACGGTGTTGACCGCCGCCGCAACGGTTCCCACCACCGCCGTCACCCACGCGTCGGCACCCTCATTCTGCGGGGAGCTGGGCGGTGACTGGGACGGCCAGTACTGCCACACCTCGGTCACGTCGGAACGCAAGGCCGTGCGGGACATCAAGGTCGCCGTGCCCGACGACCTGGTCGACAACCCGACCACGGGCCCGGTGATCCGCGACTACCTGCACACCCTGGTCAACAACTGGAAGACCGCCAACTCCCAGATGGCCGCCGACAGCTATGGCGAGGAGAACTTCGAGGTATTCCGGCATCAAAACCTGCTCAGCGCGGTGTTCCACGAGGACTACCACGCCGACGGGCCGAAGTTCAACAACGCCTACCGGACCTTCACCTTCGACATGGCGAGCGGCCGGCGAGTGCAACTGGCGGACCTGACGACGTCGAACCCGCTGACCGCCATTCCCCCGCTGGCCCAACCGTTCATCGAAACAGCGCTGGATCAGGCGCCGCCGCAGCACGACCCGGGCAGCTACCCGTTCGTGATCGACCGCTGGACGCCGGACAAGGTCTACTCCGGGGCCTACAAGGCGTGGGCGGTGACGCCCGACGAGTTGATCCTGTACATGCCCGACTATCCGGTGGGGCACGATGAGCCGATCAACTTCACCCCCGGCGTCATGCAGTGGTACATGGACGGCGGGACGGTGCAGGCGCATGTCCCGCTGGCGGCCTTGAGTTCCGTGCTGCGCATCTAGCACCGGCGCCTTTGGCGTTGTCTCAGTTGGCCTTCCGACGGCGCAGCTCGATCGATATCACGTTGTCCGCGTGCTCGCTGAGCGTCTCCCGACCGTCGTGCTCGGTGGACGCGCGGTTACGGCGAGCCGAGAAACCGACGCTTGTCGCCAGATCGCCATAGTCCCAAGCTAAGTCGCCAACTTCGCGTTTCGTGCGGTCGAGCGCGGTGCAAAGGGCTCCGACAATGCGGCGGACATGCAAGACCGTGACACTGACGGCCTCCACGGCGATGTCGGCAATGCGATTCAACTCTCCCTCGAGCATGAACATCCCTTCCCCTGAATGTCCCCTTGAGCCCTTGGGCTCAGTCCTCCGGGATGTAGCCGAGGTTCGGGGCGAGCCAGCGCTCGGCTTCGGCCAGTGTCCAGCCCTTGCGCTTCGCGTAGTCGGCGACCTGGTCCTGGCCCAACCGGCCGACCACGAAGTACTGCGACTGCGGGTGCGAGAAGTACCAGCCGCTGACCGCGGCGCCGGGCCACATCGCCATCGACTCGGTCAGCTCGATGCCGGTCCGCTCCTTCACGTCCATCAACTTCCACAGCGTCACCTTCTCGGTGTGCTCCGGGCAGGCCGGGTAGCCCGGGGCGGGACGGATTCCTTGGTACTTCTCATCGATGAGCGCCTCGTTGTCCAGCTGCTCGTCCGGCTGGAATCCCCAGAACTCCTTGCGGACCCGTTGGTGCATCCGCTCGGCGAACGCCTCCGCCAGCCGGTCGGCGACCGACTCCAGCAGGATCGCGCTGTAGTCGTCGAGGGCCGCCTTGAACTCCGCGATCTTCTCCTGGCTGCCGAGCCCCGCGGTGACGGCGAAGGCGCCGACGTAGTCGGCCAGCCCGGTCTCCTTGGGCGCGATGAAGTCGCCCAGCGACCGGTTGGGGATGCCGTCCCGGTGCTCGCCCTGCTGGCGCAGGTTGCGCAACGTGGTCAGTACCTCGGTACGGGTGTCGTCGGTGTAGACCTCGATGTCTTCGAAACCCGGGCCGACCGCGTTCGCCGGGAAGAACCCGATCACCCCGTTGGCGGTCAGCCACTTCTCCTTGATCAGGGTGTCGAGCATCTGCTGGGCGTCGTCGTAGAGCTTGCGGGCGGCCTCGCCCGAGGCCGGGTTGTTGAGGATGTCGGGGAAGCGGCCCTTCATCTCCCAGGCGTTGAAGAACGGCTGCCAGTCGATGTACTCGCGCAATTCGGCCAGGTCGTAGTCCTGGAATTCACGTACCCCCGCACCGATAGCGGGCACCGGCGGCGTGTAGCCGTCCCACTCGATCGGCGTCCGGTTCGCGCGGGCCTTTTCCAGCGTCAGCATCGGCCGCTCGTTCTTTTGCGCGTGCCGTTCCCGCAACGACGCGTAGTCCTTCTCGGTGGCCTCCAGCAGGGCCGGACGCTGCTTGTCGTCGAGAAGGGCCGCCGCGACAGGCACCGAGCGCGAGGCGTCCTTGACCCACACCACCGGACCGCTGCGACGCGGCGATATCTTCACGGCCGTGTGGGCGCGCGACGTGGTCGCCCCACCGATCAGCAGCGGGATCTCGAGCCCCTCGCGTTCCATCTCGACGGCGAAGTTGGCCATCTCGTCCAGCGACGGGGTGATCAGCCCGGACAGTCCGATGATGTCGGCGTCGTGCTCCTTGGCCGCATCCAGGATTTTCTGGGCCGGCACCATCACACCGAGGTCGATCACTTCAAAGTTGTTGCACTGCAACACAACCCCGACGATGTTCTTGCCGATGTCGTGGACGTCGCCCTTCACGGTCGCCATCACGATGGTGCCGTTGGTGTCCTTCGCCGCTGCGGTCCCGTTTTGTTCTTTCTCCTCTTCGATGAAGGGCAGCAGGTACGCGACGGCCTTCTTCATCACCCGGGCCGACTTCACGACCTGGGGCAGGAACATCTTGCCGGAGCCGAACAGGTCGCCGACGACGTTCATCCCGTCCATCAGCGGGCCCTCGATCACCTCGATCGGGCGGCCACCCGCGGCGGCGATCTCGGCGCGCAACTCCTCGGTGTCGTCGTCGACGTGGGCGTCGATGCCCTTGACCAGCGCGTGCGTGATGCGTTCGCGGACGGGAAGGCTGCGCCACTCGGCGGCGGCGGGATCGTCCGTTTTCTCGGTCTTGTTGAACCGTTCGGCGATCTCCAGGAGCCGTTCGGCCGCATCCTCGCGACGGTTCAGGACGACGTCCTCGATGCGGTCCCGCAACTCCGGATCGATCGAGTCGTAGGGCACCAGCGCACCCGCGTTGACGATGCCCATGTCGAGGCCCGCCTTGATGGCGTGGAACAGGAACACCGAGTGGATCGCCTCGCGGACCGGGTTGTTGCCCCGGAACGAGAACGACACGTTAGAGATGCCGCCGGAGATGTGCACCCCGGGGAGGTTCTCCTTGATCCAGGCGCAGGCCTCGATGAAGTCGATGCCGTAGGTCGCGTGCTCCTCGATGCCGGTCGCCAGCGCGAAGCAGTTCGGGTCGAAGATGATGTCCTCGGGCGGGAAGCCGACCTCCTCGGTCAGGATCCGGTAGGCGCGCCCGCAGATCTCCTTACGGCGCTCCAGGTTGTCGGCCTGGCCCTGCTCGTCGAAGGCCATCACGACGACGGCGGCGCCGTACTTGCGGCACAGCCGCGCCTCGCGGATGAACTTCTCCTCGCCCTCCTTCATGGAGATCGAGTTGACGATCGGCTTGCCCTGCACGTTCTTCAGGCCCGCCTCGATGACCTCCCACTTGGACGAGTCGATCATCACCGGGACACGGCTGATGTCCGGTTCGGCCGCGATCAGCTTGGTGAACCGGTCCATCGCGGCGACGCCGTCGATCATGCCCTCGTCCATGTTGATGTCGATGACCTGCGCACCGACCTCGACCTGCTGCAGGGCCACCGACAGCGCGGTGTCGTAGTCCTCGGCCTTGATCAGGTTGCGGAACCGGGCGGAGCCGGTGATGTTGGTGCGCTCACCGATGTTCACGAACAGGGAGTCGTCGGTGATGTTGAGCGGCTCGAGGCCCGAGAGCCGGGTGGCGACCGGGATCTCCGGCAGTTCGCGCGGCGCCTTGCCCTCGACGACCTTGGCGATCTCGGCGATGTGGGGTGGCGCGGTTCCGCAGCAACCACCGACCAGGTTGACCAGGCCGGCCTCGGCGAAGTCGGCGATGTAGCCGGCCTGCCGCTCCGGGGTCTCGTCGTACTCGCCAAAGGCGTTGGGCAGTCCGGCATTCGGGTAGCAGGAGACGAAGGTGTCCGCGATCCGCGCCATCTCGGCGATGTAGGGCCGCATCTCCGGGGCGCCCAGGGCGCAGTTGAGGCCGACCGCGAGCGGCTTGGCGTGCCGGATCGAGTTCCAGAAAGCCTCGGTGACCTGACCGGACAGCGTCCGCCCGGACGCGTCGGTGATGGTGCCCGAGATGATGACCGGCCAGCGGCGTCCGCGCTCCTCGAACAGCGTCTCGACGGCGAACACCGCCGCCTTCGCGTTCAGCGAGTCGAAGATCGTCTCGATGATGAGCAGGTCGGCACCGCCGTCGACCAGGCCGTTGGCGGCTTCGAGGTAGGCGGCGACCAGCTGGTCGTAGGAGACGTTGCGGGCCCCGGGGTCGTTGACGTCCGGCGAGATCGACGCGGTGCGCGTCGTCGGGCCGATGGCGCCGGCGACGTAGCGGGGCTTATCCGGCGTGCCGTATTCGTCGGCGGCCTTGCGGGCCAGGGCGGCGCCGGCGTAGTTCAGCTCGTAGGCCAGCTCCTGCATGCCGTAGTCGGACAGCGAGATCGCGTTCGCATTGAACGTGTTGGTTTCCAGGATGTCGGCGCCGGCCTCGAGGTACTCGCGGTGGATCCCCTCGATGATCTGCGGCTGCGTCAGGTTGAGCAGGTCGTTGTTGCCCTGCAGAGCGGTCGGCCACTCGGTGAACCGATCACCGCGGTAGCCGGCCTCGTCCGGCCGGTCGCGCTGAATCGCCGTGCCCATCGCGCCGTCGATCACCACGATCCGCTCGCGCAGAGCGGCCGTCAGTTCTGCGGTGCAGTCGGGCCGGATGTCGGGCACGAAGGTCTCTGGCTCCGCGTCTTTTACAGGGACGTTCACGTGCATCCTTCCGTAGCGGAAGGCGCCCTTGACTCTGCCGAGCGTGGCGGATACCGGTGAGACCGGAGATCCGTTGCAACGCCTCTCGACCAGAAAAGTCTACGTCGTCCCCCGATCGACGTCTGGACGCCCAACTCATCGCCGCGATCGACAGCCCTAGGGTCCTGCCTGCGACGAGGTAGTTACCAAGGTTAACCAGTGTGAAGCCGAACGTATTTCGCCCTGACGGCGTCGACGCCTGCTGCCGATGTTCGGCGTTGTGGGCAGGGTCCCGTCAACCGTTCAAGGGCATTCCCTAGGACGATTATCCTTGTGGGGTGCGTGCCGTTCTGACCGTCGACGACATCGGCAGCAGGCGTCGACGCCGTCAGGGCGAAATACGTTCGGCTTCACACTGGTTAACCTTGGTAACTACCGCT
>NZ_LZJA01000145.1:0-78759 GCF_001666785.1 Mycobacterium sp. E3305
GCTCGCCGAAGTCCTCGGAGAACCGGGCGACCAGGTTGGGGTGGCGCCTGACGGCGGTGTGGACCGCCTCGCGCAGGCGCGCCGCGTCGAGCGCACCGCTGACGGTGATCCCGAGCTGCACCGCGTAGAGGTCGTCCATGTCCTGCGCGAAGGCGGTGTGGAAAAGCAGTCCCTGCTGCACCGGGGTCAGTGGCAGCACGTCGGCGACGCCGCCCTGCCTGCACAGGCTGTCGATTTGCTGCTGGCTGAGCTGAGCGGGTGCGATGTCCGACGGGGTCAACCCGCCGCCGCCGGCCCGGACATGCGCGCAGATTCCGGCCAGGGCCTCAAACCACAATTGGCTCAAGCGGTTTACCCGCTCGTGGTCCAGCGCCGACGGGGCCCAGCTCCAGTTCGCCTGCAGGTGCGGACCCGCCTCGGTGTCCATGGTGCCGGCGTTGAGCTCGACCGTGTGCGCGAGTGGCATGGGCACCGCCGTGGCCACCGCCGCCACCGCCAGGCTGTCGTGGCTGACCCGCCACAATTCCTCGGAGAGGTCGGCGCCCGCGCCGAGCCGTCCCAGATAGTTGAACCCGATCACCGGGTCCGCCCCGTCCAGGTCCACGTCGTCGTTCAGGTAGCGCAGCAGGCCGTAGGTCAGTCCGTCGGGCAGGGCGCGCAGCTGTTCCTTGGCGGCCTTGATCACCGGGCCCAGGGCGGGCTCGCCGCCGGCCACCTGTGACCAGCTCAGCCGGCCGGCCTTCAACGCCACCGGGTATTTGGTGGTGAACCAGCCGACGGTGCGCGACAAGTCCACCCGGGGGAACAGTTCCTCCTGACGGCCGTGGCCCTCCACGTCGATGCCGATCGGCGCCGCGCCGGTGCCCAGGAACTCCGCGAAGGCCAGTCCGAAGGCGATCAACAGGATGTCGCCCACGCCTGCGTGGAAGGCGGCCGGCACCTCGCCGAGCAGCAGCCGGGTCGTCTCGACGTCCAGCGAGACGGACAGCTGACCGGCGTTCACGTAGGTGTCGGCCTCGGGTTGCACCGCCGGCAACGCGGCCGGGGTGGCCGCGACCTGCCGCCACTCGTCGGCGCGGGACACCACGTCGGGCCGGTGCGCGTACTCCTGAAGCAGCGACGACCACCGGGCGAACGACGTGCCGGGGGCCAGCAGGGCGATGGGCTGCCCGTTGTGATGCTGAGCCCACGCGATGTTGAAGTCTTCCAACAGGATTCGCCACGACACCCCGTCGACGGCCAGGTGGTGGATGATCAGCGCCAGCTGACCCGTCGACTGCGCCCACGCCGCGCTGACCATCACCCCGGCGGCCGGGTTCAGCCGCGACCGGGCCTCCGCCAATGCCTCGTCGGACAGCGACTCGACGGCGTGCACGCAGCCGCGCGCGTCCACCGCCCCAACCTCGGGCACCTGCAGCGACCAGCCGCCCGCACCGTCGTCATCGGCGCGCAGCCGCAGGGCGGCATGGCGATCCAGCAACGCCTGCAGCACCGCGACCACGTCGTCCTCGCCGGCCCCGGCCGGGGCTTGCACCACCATGGTCTGGTTGAACTGCTCGATGGGCCCGTCGATGCTTTCCAGCCATCGCATGATCGGGGTGGCCACCACCGGCCCGACGCCGTCGTCGCCCGCCCCGGCCGCACCGTCGGCCGCCACCTCGGCCACCCGGGCCAGCCTGGCCACCGACTGCTCGACGAACACGTCGCGCGGCCGGAACAGGATGCCGGCCGCGCGGGCGCGCGCGACCACCTGCATCGACAGGATGCTGTCGCCACCCAGGTCGAAGAACGAGGCGTCGACACCGACCCGCTCGAGCCCCAGCACCTGGGCGTAGATGTCGGCCAGGATCTCTTCGACGGCGTCGCCAGGCGCGCGGTACTCGGCGGTGGCGTATTCGGGTGCGGGCAGGGCCCGCTTGTCGAGCTTGCCGTTTCCGGTCAACGGCAGGGTCTCCAGCACCACCACCGCGGCCGGGACCATGTACGGCGGGAGGCGATCGGCCAGCGCAGCCCTGATTGCGGCCGGATCGGCGGTCCCGGTGATGTAGCCCACCAGGCGCTTGTCCCCCGGGCGGTCTTCGCGGGCGATCACCGCCGCCTGGTCGACCCCGTCGAGGCCCTTGAGCACCGACTGGATCTCGCCGAGCTCGATGCGGTAGCCGCGGATCTTGACCTGCTCGTCGGAGCGGCCGAAGTACTGCAGCTGCCCGTCCTCGCCCCAGCAGACCAGGTCGCCGGTGCGGTACATACGCGCTCCGGGACCGCCGAAGGGGTTGGCCACGAACCGGGAAGCCGTCAACCCGGCGCGGCGCACGTATCCGATCCCGACGCCGCGGCCCGCCAGGTACAGCTCACCGACCACACCGGCAGGCACCGGCTGCAACCACTTGTCGAGGACGAACATCGCCGCGCCGGAAATCGGTGAACCGATCGGCACGACGCCGGTTCCGGGGGTCAGCGGCTTGCTGATCGAGGCGCACACCGTGGTTTCGGTGGGGCCGTAGGCGTCGAGCATGACCCGCCCTGGCGCCGCCCACCGATCCACCACGTCGGCCGGGCAGGCCTCGCCGGCCACCACCAAGGCGGTGGACTCGAGGCCCTCCGCCGGCAACATCGCCACCGAGGACGGGGTTTGCGTCAGCACGCTGACCTTTTCGGCGGCCAGCAGGTCGTGAAGCTCGTCCGGGGAGCTCGCCACGGACTCGGGCACCACCAGCAGCCGGCGCCCGCGCAGCAGCGCGCCGAAGATCTCCCACACGGAGAAGTCGAAGGCCGCGGAATGGCATTGCGTCCACACCTGCCCCTTGGGCAGGCCCTCGTCGAGCGACTCGATCAGCCACGTGACGTTGAGATGAGGAATGGCAACGCCTTTGGGGGTTCCGGTGGTCCCGGAGGTGTAGATGATGTAGGCGACGTTCTGCGGCGCCGGCGCGGGCAGCGCCGTGCTGGGCTGCGCTTCGACGGCCGGGTCGTGGACGTCGACGACCAGCAGGTCGTGCCCGTCCAGCCGCGACCGCAGGTCCGCCGTGGTGATCACCGCGCAGGGCGTCGCGTCGGAAAGCACGAACTCCATGCGCGCGGCCGAGTGCGCCGGGTCGATCGGCACGTAGGCCGCACCCGTCTTGAGCACGGCGAGCATGGAGACGATCGCGTCGGTGCAGCGCGGGAACATCACCGCCACGCAATCGCCCGGGCCCGCCCCGTGGCCGGCCAGCAGATGCGCCAAGCGGTTGGAAGCCTCGTCGAGTTCGGCGTACGTCAACGACTTGGCCGCGCAGGTCACCGCCAGCGCCTCTGGCGATCGCTGCACGTGTTCGGCGAACGCGACCGGGATGGAGACGGGCTCGGGCACCGGCTGGGTCAGGGCCGCCCGATTGCTCCACTCGTCGAGCCGGGCCGGCTCGTCGGCGGCGAGCAGGTCGACCGAGGACAGCCACCGCTCCGGGTCGGCGGTCATCTCCTCCAGCACCTGCTGCATGCGCGCCGCCAGATCGGCCACGCCGAAGTCCGCGAACGGTTGGCCCGGTCCCGCGGTGCTGAGGAAGAGTTGGTCGCCGGCGCCGAGGAAGAACAGGCTGAAGTGCCCGACGGGCCCATGGTTGGTGTAACTCGCCGTCGCCGGCGAACCGGCGAGGTCCAGCGTCAGCCGCATCGGAAGGAAGTTGATGCCGACCCGGTTCGCCGCCTGCCGCAGGCCGTCGCTCTCGAGGGTGTGCACCGGGAACCGCTGGTGGTGCAGCAGCTCCCGGATTCGGGTGTCGACGTGCTTGCAGAAGTCGGCGACGGTGGCGGTGGGCGATGTGTCCAGCACCAGCGGCACCACCCCGGCGAACATGCCGGGAAGCGTTTTCGACTCTTGGCTCACCCGGCGGCTCACGGGAAAGTCGAGCGCGACCTGCGAGCCGCTCCCCGACCAGGCCCGCACCAGGAGCGCGCACGCCGCGGTGGTGACCGAAAACCGGCGGATGCCCAGCTTCTTGGACAGCTCCTTGATCCGGGTGGTGACGGACGGGTCCAGCTGGACGGACGCGGACGGCGAGTAGTGGTCTTTGCCGCTGGTGGCCTCGGCCGGGCGATCGACCCATGCGCTTTCCGGTGGAAGGTTGTTGCTCCAGTACGACTTGTCTTCCTGGTAGTCGGAGGAAGCCTCGTATCCCGACTCCAGGTCGACCAAATCCTGCGCCGAGCCGAAATACGCATCGGGAATGGGCTTTCCGGCCATCATGGCCGAATAAATTGTGGCAACGCGACGGGCCACCAGCGCCATACCCAATCCGTCGATTGCTATGTGGTGGCAGCAACCGAACAAATAAAACTCGTCAACCCCGGTTTGGAATAGCACGAATTGGAACAGCTGCCCGTTCAAGTCCATGGGCGTCCGCTGGATCGACGACGCCATCGCGCGGGCTTCCTGCGCGGGGTCGGGCAGGGAAGTCAGGTCGTGGAAGGCGAGCTCGACGTCCGGGTAGTCGATCGGCTTCTGGACCACGTGGCCGTCGACCTCGAAGAACGAGACGCGGCCGGCCTCGGCCTCCGCGACGGTCTGGGTGAGGGCGCGCCCGAGGGCATCGCGGTCGACCGGACCGTCGATCCTGATCAAAAGCCCGAGCTGCCACTCCGTGCCGACGAAGCCCGTTTCCTGCGAAAGCCAGATGTCGAGCTGTCCGCGCGTCAGCGGAAGTGTGTGATCACCAACTCCCATCGACTCCCCCAAAGCTCCATCCGCCCCATACCCCGACTCGTTACTGGTCAAAACCCCGGCCCGTTGCGAGCTTGTCTCGCAGGCTCTTTGGCCGGATGTCGGGCCAGTTCTGTTCGATGTACTCCAAACATGCAGCGCGATCGGCCTCGCCGTAGACCACTTTCCAGCCGGCTGGAACGTCGGCGAAGGCCGGCCAGAGGCTGTGTTGCTCCTCGTCGTTCACCAAGACGAAAAAACTGCCGTTGTCGTCGTCGAACGGATTGATGCTCACAGTTCTCCAAGCTGCTAGTTGACATGAGTGGAACGGTTCCAAACCATACGGGAGCCACTAGCGCGCGTCCGTGGTTTGGACAAAGTTCCCGGGGTGACCCGTCAGGCTCTTAACGCGCCCTAAAGATTGGGCTGGTACAGGGCTGCGCAGCTGCCGCCGTTGGCTGCTGTGACCTGCAGTAATGGCTCACCGATGCGGCTCGCGATTGGGCAAGGTCGGCCTTCAAGGACGATGGAATTTTGGGTGCTTGTCGTTGACGAGGATACCGGCGCTCGAGCCCCCGCGAAAATCACGACGAGGCGCGCCCGTTCCGGTGGCCTCAGGCGCCACGAGAACGGACCCGACGACCACCCAGAAGAGGCCCAGGCCGATGCCGGGCGGCCCGCGGCCGAAGCAACGCCGCGGAACCCATTGACTATGGGCGCCGAGCGCCGTTAGCTGGCTAGGGCCGCTGGCCAGTCGGCGGCCCTCGGCGGGGGGAAATATCCGAGCGGACCATCCGGGACGGGCGATCTAGAAACAGCCGTTAAGCACGCGGTATGCATTACGATCCCGTATCTCCTGAACGAAGGGCTGATACGGAGACCGCTGGCGTGGTTTACTCATGAAGACCTGGTCGCGCTCCCCGGGGGGCGGGGCTCGTAAGAGGTGCCGGAGCACGACTAGTCTGCGACGTACACCGCGATCGATGTACCGCAGTCTGGTCTCGCGATCCGCATGTAACAGTTTGTTCGGGCCGGCGGATATGGCAAGAGACGTCAGAAACGGGTAGAAGGGGGTGCGGTGGTCGATCCCGACGTGCGGGCCCGGCCCGATATCGCCATCACGAAAGGCCGCGACATCAGTCAACAGTCTGACCGCCGACGCCGTTTTTCACCCTTTGCTCGTCGATCTTCCGATGAGGTCGGCGCGGTTCGCGCGCCTCGGGAAAACCGGCGGACTCGGCGAGCCGGATTGTTCAGAGCTCTCAAGCACTTGTGGATCCCATTGGTCATAATTGCGGTCGTCGCCGCAGGCGGTCTGACCGTTTCCCGCTTGCACGGGATATTCGGATCCGAAAAGCGTCCTTCTTACGCGGACACCCGGCAGCAGGACACCAAACCCTTCAACCCCAAGCACGTTAAATACGAGGTTTTCGGACCTCCTGGCGCGATGGCCGACATCAGCTACTTCGACGCGAACGGCGAGCCGAATCACATCAACGGCATCCATCTTCCTTGGACGTTCGACATCGCGACCACCCTCCCTTCGATCGTGGGAAACGTTGTCGCACAGGGCGATAGCGACACCTTGGGGTGCCGCATCGTGGTGGATGGTGTGGTCAAAGCCGAGAGGATCTCACACGAGTTGAACGCGTTCACCTACTGCGTGTTGACAGCGACATGAGCAATCAAGAATTGGATACGGAACGGGCCTCGCGGCCATTCTTCGCGCGGATGATCCACCGATTCTCCGTGCCGATCATCTTGGGTTGGTTGGGTATCGCGGTGCTCATCAGCATCGGCGTTCCGTCGCTGGAACAGGTTGAGGCGGAGCACGCGGTATCGCTGAGCCCGATCGGCGCGCCCTCATTCAAAGCGATGGAGCGCCTCGGTCAGGACTTCAAGGAAACCAACTCCGGCGCGTTGGCAATGATCCTGCTGGAAAGCCAGCAGCCACTCGGCGACGATGCGCACCACTACTACGACCGTTTGGTTCGCCTTCTCGAAGACGACCACAAGCATGTGCAGCACGTCCAAAACTTCTGGGGCGACCCGATCACCCGGGGGGCGGCGCAAAGCCAAGACGGCAAGGCCGCCTACGTGCAGGTCAATCTGAATGGCACCCAGGGTGGCAGTCAGGGTGACGAATCCGTCGCGGCGGTCCGCAAGATCGTGCAGCGTGCGGACCCTCCGCAGGGCCTAAAGGTTTATGTCACGGGCCCTGCGCCGATCGTCGCGGATATGAACATCGCCGGCCAGAAAACGGTCATGTTGGTCACCGTTGCGAGCCTGGCGGTCATCTTTATTACACTGCTCCTCGTCTATCGGTCGGTCGTCACCGTAATTCTGTTGCTACTGATCGTCGGACTCGAATTGCAGATCGCCCGGGGAATGGTCGCATTGCTCGGCCATTTGGGGATTGTTGGCCTCACCACTTTCGCCGTCAACCTATTGGTAGCAGCGGTAATCGCGACGGGAACCGACTACGGGATATTTTTCGTCGGCCGGTATCAAGAAGCCCGGTCGGTGGGCGAAAGCCGCGAGATGGCTTTCTATACGACCTTCGGCAGCGTCGCCAAGGTGGTGTTGGCGTCGGGTCTGACCATTGCCGGGGCGGTGCTGTGCCTCAGCTTCACCCGGCTCCCGTATTTCCAGCCACTGGGCATCCCCTGCGCCGTCGGCATCGCGATAGCGGTGCTCGTCGCGCTGACACTGGGGCCGGCGTTGCTTGCCGCCGGCGGCCGTTTCGGTCTGTTCGAAGCGAAGCGGCCCATCTCGACGCACCGATGGCGACGGTTCGGCACCGCGATTGTTCGGTGGCCGGCGCCGATCCTGATCGCATCGTTGGCGATCGCGCTCATCGGGTTGTTGACCCTGCCGAATTACAAACCCAGCTACGACGATCAGAAATTCATACCGCAGAACATTCCGGCCAACGTCGGGTATGCGGCCGCAGAACGGCACTTCCCTGGCTCGCGAATGATGATGCCGGAAATTCTCCTGGTCGAGACCGATCATGATTTGCGAAATCCAACGGACATGTTGGTGATCAACAAGCTGGCCAAGGGCGTCCTCGCCGTTCCGGGAATTTCGACGGTGCAGACGGTCACCCGGCCCGAAGGGGTCCCGCTCCAGCACACGACCATTCCGTGGATCATGAGCATGTCCCAGGCGAGCCAACTGCAGAACATGGCATTCCAGAAAGACCGGATGGATGACATGCTCAAGCAGGCCGAAGAGATGGGCAAAATGATCGCCATCATGGAGCACATGGTGAGCCTGATGCGTGAGTTGGTGACCACCACCCATCAGATGGTCCGCACAACGCACGAAATGCAAGACATCACGTCGGAGTTGCGCGATCGCATTTCCGATTTCGAGGATTTCTTTCGGCCGCTTCGCAGCTACTTCTATTGGGAACGACACTGCTACGACATTCCGGTCTGCTTCTCGCTCAGATCTATCTTCGACGCGCTTGACGGCGTCGACGAGATCAACGACAAGTTGAAAGCCCTGGTCGAGAACCTCGATCAGCTGGATGTCATCCTGCCGCAGATGGTCATGGAGATCCCTCCGATGATCGAGATCATGAAGGGCATGCGCAGCATGATGCTGACGATGCACAGCACCATGTCCGGCGTCATGGGTCAGATGGATTCGAGCGTCAAGGATCCGAGCGCCATGGGGCAGGCTTTCGACGCGTCCCGAAACGACGACTCCTTCTATTTACCGCCGGGAATCATCGACGGCTCGGATGCCTTCAAGCGGGTGGAGAAGGTGTTCATGTCGCCCGACGGCAAGGACTTCCGGCTGCTGATTTCGCAGCGCGGGGACCCGGCGACGCCCGAGGGTCTTTCGCGGGTCGAGGCCATCAAGACGGCGGCCGAGGAGTCGCTGAAGGGCACGCCCCTGGAAAACGCCAAAATCTATCTCACCGGCACCGCGGCGATCACCAAAGACTTGGTAGACGGCTCCAAGTTCGACCTGTTAATTGCCGGCGTGTCCGCGCTCTGCCTCATTTTCATCATCATGCTGATCATGACGCGCAGTTTCATTGCGGCCATGGTGATCGTGGGAACGGTCTTGCTCTCGTTGGGGGCGTCATTCGGCCTGTCCATCCTCGTCTGGCAGAACCTGCTCCACGAACCGCTGCACTGGACCGTGCTGTCCACCTCGGTGATCGTCCTCCTAGCGGTGGGGTCTGATTACAACCTGTTGTTGGTGTCCCGCATGAAAGAGGAGCTGGGCGCCGGCATCAACACCGGCATCATCCGTGCAATGGGCGGAACCGGGAAGGTGGTCACGAACGCGGGTTTGGTGTTCGCCTTCACCATGGGGTCGATGGTGGTCAGCGACCTGCGCAGCATCGGCCAAGTGGGCACGACCATCGGCATGGGCCTGCTGTTCGACACGTTGGTCGTCCGCGCGTTCATGACCCCGTCGGTTGCCGCGCTGCTGGGGCGCTGGTTCTGGTGGCCGCAGCGCGTACGGCCCCGGCCGGCGAGCGCCCTGCTCAGGCCCACCGGACCGCGCCCGTTGGTGCGCTCCTTGCTGCTGAAAGATTCGCGATAAGTGGCGGGCTTTCACGTCTGGTCGGGGGCGGGGACGGCATGAGTAACCCGCGCCCGGGTGCCTTCTCTGCATCACGGACGATCCGCAGGCTCGCGCTGCTCATCATTCTGGGCTGGGTGGCGTTCACGCTGCTGGTTTCGTTCTGTGTTCCGTGGCTCGAAACGGTCGGGCGGGAGCATTCAGTCCCGATGGCCCCGCAGGACGCTCCGGCGGTGCAGGCGATGCAGCGGATGGGCAAGGACTTCAAGGAGTCCGACTCGGACAGCTTCGCGATGCTTGTCCTGGAGGGCCAGCAGCCGCTCGGCGACGATGCGCACGCGTACTACGACCGGCTGGTCCGCGAATTAAGGGCGGACACCAAACACGTCGAGCACGTGCAGGACCTCTGGGGCGATCGGCTCACCGCGGCGGGCGCGCAAAGCCCGGACGGTAAAGCCGTGTACGTCCAGATGAATCTCGCCGGTAACCAGGGCACCACGCTGGGCCAGGACTCGATTGCATCCGTCCGCCATATCATCGCGCGGACACCTCCGCCCCCGGGCTTGCACGCCTATGTCACCGGGCCGGCGGCGCTCGTTTCGGATATGCAGCACGCCGGTGACAGTTCCATCCTGAAGATGACCCTGATCGGCGCGGTGATCATCTTTACGGTGTTGATGTTCGTCTACCGGTCGGTCTTCACCGTGATTTTGCTGCTGATCACGGTCGGGATCGAAGTGTTTGCGGCACGGGGGGTTATCGCGTTCCTCGGCGACAACGGCGTCGTCGCGCTCTCCACGTTCGCCATCAACCTGCTGGTGGCCCTCGCCATGGCGGCCGGCACCGACTACGGCATCTTCTTCTTCGGAAGGTACCAGGAGGCGCGCCAGGCGGGCGAGGACCGGGAGACGGCTTTCTACACTACGTACCGCGGTGTGGCGCCCGTCGTCCTGGGTTCCGGTCTGACGATCTCCGGAGCGATGCTGTGCCTGAGCTTCACCCGGATGCCCATCTTCCAGACCATCGGTGTGCCGTGCGCCGTGGGCATGCTCGTTTCGGTCCTGATCGCGCTGAGCCTGGTTCCTGCGGTCATCACCGTCGGCAGCGGATTCGGGCTCTTCGACCCCAAGCACTACATCGGCTTCGGCCGATGGCGCCGGGTCGGGACCGCGATCGTCCGCTGGCCGGTGCCGATCCTGGTCGCAACGATCGCGGTCGCGCTGGTCGGCCTGGTGACCCTGCCCGGCTATAAGACGAGCTACAACGACCGGGCATACATCCCCAAGGACATCCCGGCGAATGTCGGTTACGCCGCGGCCGATCGCCATTTCTCGCAAGCACGAATGATGCCGGAAATCGTGATGATCGAGGCCGATCACGACATGCGCAACCCCGCGGATTTCCTCGTGTTGCACCGCCTGGCCAAGGGAATCTTCCAGGTTCACGGAATCTCGCGCGTGCAGGGCATCACTCGGCCCGAGGGCACGCCGATTCAGCACACCTCGATCCCCTTCCTGCTCAGCATGCAGCAGGCGATCATCCACCAAGACATCAAATACATGCAGGCCCGGATGGACGACCTCGTAGTCCAGGCCGACATGTTGGCCGAGCAGATCAAGCACATGAAGCGCATGTACGAGCTGCAAAAGCAGATTACCGCCCTGACTCATGACTCGATCGCCAAGACGCACGAGATGTTCGAGGTAGTTAGTGACCTTCGGGACGACCTATCGAATTTCGAGGATTTCTTCCGACCGATAAGAAGCTATTTCTACTGGGAACGCCATTGCTACGACATTCCCATCTGCTGGTCATTGCGCAACATTTTCGAAACGCTTGACGGTGTCGACACGCTGAGCGACAAGATGAAAGAGCTCCTCGTCCATCTCGATCACATGGACTTGATCTTGCCGCAGCTGCTCGAGCAGTTTCCGCCGATGATCGCGATGTCCGAGGACATGCGGCAGATGATGCTGACGAATCACAGCACCATGTCCGGAATCATCGGCCAGATGGACAGCAACGACAAGGACACCGTCGCCATGGGCGAGGCGTTCGACGCTTCCAAGAATGACGACTCGTTTTATCTGCCCCAGGATATTTTCGAAAATGCGGACTTCAAGAAGGCGATGAGCCAATTTTTGTCTCCGGACGGAAAAGCGGCTCGGTTCATCATTTCCCACCTTGGCGACCCTGCCACGCCCGAGGGGGTGGCGCGTATCGACAAGATCCGGACGGCCGCGGAAGAGGCGCTCAAGAACACGCCGCTGGAGAATTCCAAAATCTTAATCGCCGGCACGGCGTCGACGTACAAGGACTTCCGCGACGGGTCCACCTACGACCTCTTCATCGCCGGCGTCGGTGCGCTCTGCCTGATTTTCATCATCATGCTCATCTTGACGCGAAGCTTCGTGGCGGCACTGGTGATCGTGGGCACCGTCGCTCTTTCCTTGGGCGCCTCGTTCGGGCTTTCGGTACTGATCTGGCAGTACATCTTCGGGATCAAATTGCACTGGATGGTGCTGCCGATGTCGGTGATCGTCCTCTTGGCGGTCGGCTCCGACTACAACCTGTTGCTGGTGTCCCGGATGAAAGAGGAACTGGCCGGCGGGATAAAGACGGGCATCATCCGCGCCATGGGCGGTACCGGCAAAGTCGTGACCAACGCCGGTCTGGTGTTCGCGTTCACGATGGCCTCGATGGTGGCCAGTGACCTGCGGATCATCGGCCAGGTCGGTACCACGATCGGCCTCGGTCTCTTGTTCGACACCTTGATCGTACGTTCCTTCATGACACCTACAATTGCCACGATCCTCGGACGGTGGTTCTGGTGGCCGCAGGTGGTTCGGCCCCGGCCGGCCAGCCTGATGCTTCGCTCCGAGGGGCCCCGTCCGCTGGTGCGTTCTCTCCTCCTGCACCGGGAGTTCGGCGAGGATGCACCGACGGCGGAATTGCCAAGGACTACCGTTTAGATGTCAATTCATTCACCCATGCCGCTGCGGCGGCCACGCGTTATTTGCTGTCGGCCGAAGATTTCACGGAGGAGCATGTACGACCAATCTGGCCGACGTGATGTCAGCACCATGAAATACTTCCTAACGTGAGCCAACTGGCAATCGAGGTTGTCGACCTAGCAAAGACTTTCGGCCGCGACACACATGCCCTCCGTGGCGTGAACTTCTCCGTTCCGGTCGGAACGGTCTGCGGGCTGCTCGGCCATAACGGTGCCGGCAAGACTACCACCATCAACATCCTGTCGACCCTGATTCGTCCGACCGCTGGGCGTGGCACCGTCGCCGGATTCGACATTGTCCGCCAGCCGGCGCAGGTGCGGGCAAGCATCTCGACGACCGGGCAGAAGAGCGCGATGGATACGTTGCTCACCGGCAGGGAGAATCTGATCCTGTTCGGCAGGCTGCGAGGCCTGCATCGCCGACAGGCAAAGGCTCGCGCCGAAGAGCTGATCGAGCAGTTCGACCTGGGCGCGGTCGCCGATCGTCTGATCTCCACCTATTCAGGAGGCATGTGGCGGCGCACGGACGTCGCGTGCGCCCTGATGGTACGGCCGAAGGTGCTTTTTCTCGACGAGCCGACCACCGGGCTCGACCCCCGCAGCCGCCGCGACGTGTGGTCACTCGTGAGCTCGTTGGCCGGGCAAGGAGTGACCGTACTACTGACGACGCAGTACCTAGAAGAAGCGGACCAGCTGAGCGACTCGATCGTCGTGATCGACCACGGGCAGGTGATCGCGAGCGGCACCGCCGAGGACCTCAAGCGCCGAGTAGGTGCCAGCTATTGCCAGGTGAGCCCCGCTGATCCCGCCGACCTGCCGCGGATCGCGACGGCGCTGGCCGGGTTCGAAGGGTTGGACGTCGACAGCGACACCAATTCGGTATCGGTGTTCGCCCCCGACGGGGTGGCGACACTGGCCGAGGTGTTTCGCAGGGTCGATGCGCTGGGCATCGAACTCGCCGACATCTCCTTGCGCAAGCCCTCATTGGATGAGGCTTTCCTGCATCTCACCGAACGGACCGTGGCTCGGCCATGAGCGGCCTCGCTGCCCTCACCGAACGTTCGCTGATGTCCTCAGCACGCGACGGGGGCCTGATCTTCGAGCTGGTGTCACCGGTCGTGTATTTGGCCGGCTTCACCGTGGCGCTGCACGGCCTCGTCGACACCGGCCACGTGAGCTACGCGCAGTACTTGCTGCCCGCGGTGGTCGTCCAGTCGATGATCTTCGTCGCGCTGATGACGGCTGACCGCGCCGCCCGTGACCACTTGTCAGCGTTCGGCGAGCGGTTACGAACGCTGCCGATCGCCGCGGCGACGCCTGTAAGCGCCCGTGTAACCGCCACCATGATGCGTGGCATCCTCGCCCTCTCCGTGTCGATGGCAGCCGGCTACGCGTTCGGATTCCGGATGACCGGCGGAATCAGCTCCGCGGCAGCCTTCATGCTCATCGCCTTGCTGCTGTGCTTAGCCGTCGCGCTGGGCGCCGACGCACTGGGTTCGCGGTCGAAGAGCCTGCAGGGCGCGAGCTATCTGCTGTTCGTTCCCCAGCTGCTGTTGTTCATGTTGTCCACCGGAATCGCCCCCGAAAAGGCGTTTCCCGGCTATTTGCGCCCTTACGTGCGCAACCAACCGGTGTCACAGGTCGCCGAGACGCTGCGCGGACTGGGCGCCGGGCACCTATCGACCAGCAATTTGGCGGCGAGCCTGGCCTGGTGTGTCGGGATGGTCGTGATCTTTGGGGGCATCACGCTACGAATGCAACGGCGAGCAGGATGACATCGGGAACACGAGTGCAGGGCTCGCTTCTGGCCCAGAGCTGGGTGCAGGCTGCTCGGCTTCTGACTAAATGGCGGCGTGACCGAGCCGTGTTGATGGGGTCGCTGCTCCTGCCCATCGGCCTTCTGCTGCTCTATCAAGCGGTCTTGGGCGACCAGGTGCGTCGGATTACCGGCGTCGAAAGCATCTACGGGCTGGTCCCGACGTGCGCGGTGCTGTCCGCGCTGTTCGGCGGCTTAGCCAACTCCGTTGGAATTACGGATGACCGCCAGTCGGGGCTGATCAGCAGAATGTGGATGTTGCCTGTACACCGCGCCAGCGCGCTGACCGGGCGGCTCACGGCGGAGGCCACGCGCGTACTCATCGGCACGATCCTCATCACCGCCCTCGGAGTCACCATGGGGCTGCGCTTCTCACACGGCTGGGTCTCGGCCTTGTTGTACGTACTGATTCCGTCGGTCGTGGTTGTCGAGTTCGCAACGCTGGCAATGGCCCTCGTTATCCGCACCAACGGCCGCGCCATGACCACCTGGTTGGCGGGCGGCACCGTCGCGATCGCCTTTCTCAATCCTGGCACCACTCCGGTCGGGCAATACCCGAGTTGGCTTCAAACATTCGTCCATGTGCAGCCGATTTCCCCGCCCATCGAGGCGATGCGATCACTCGCCCACGGCGGCCCCATCCTGTGGCCCGTTGCTATGACGCTGATGTGGGCGGTCGCGTTCCTTGCCGCCTTCTTTCCTTTAGCGGTCCGCGGGTACCGGATCGCTGCGGAATCCAACGCGTAAGACGTTGCGCCCCTTGGGCATCCGAGATCATGGGCAGTGCGATATCGCGGACGTCCCACCTCGTCCTCTAGCGGGAGGTATCGATCAAACTTCAGGGTGAGACGAAGGCCTAAAGGTGCCAGCACAACTACACGGCTGGTTCCAGACTCGCCGGGGGACGATGAGATAACCAAGAGATCGTGGATAAACCGTCGACACATCCGAGGCCGAGAATCTGGACGAAAGGCGCGAACGGCATGCCCCATCTCCCCCTCACGATGAGCAAGGGCTGTCCTGATTCACTCACCCGTGACTCCAGATGCTTGCCGTGCGTTGGATGCCGCCCGGTACCTGATCAGGCGCGAGCGGACCGCCAATTTGCGGTTTTCCTTGTCTTTCAAGAAAGCCAGCATTCTGCTGCAGGTCTCCCATGCCGCCACCCAGAAGTACATGGGGAGCCGTTTCCTGAACTCCCTGTCGACCCCCTCCCGCATGCTGAGGCCGGTCATATCGTTGTAGCGCGCGACGACGATATCCATGTACTGGGTTACTAGGGCTGGATTGGAGAAGCACCGGATGTTGAAGTCCCAGTCGGCCCACACCGGGTAGCGCAGGTTGTACGGGCCGATCCCGGCGAAGAGCTTGCGGCGGTAAAAGATCGATTGGTGGCAAAGGTTCGTTTCGAACAGCAGGCGGTCGAGGTCGAAGGCGCCGGCGTGGCGAGTCTCGGTTGAGCGCATGATGACGTCGCCATACACGAGGTCACTGGTTTCATGGTCGCGAATGAAGGTTGCCACGCGGGCCAAGGTGTCCGATTCGTAAAGAGTGTCGTCGGCCCCAAGGAACAGTAGCCACGCTCCCGTCGCGATCTCGACGCCGCGGTTCATGGCATCGTAGGGGCCTTCGTCGGGGCCACTGTGAACGACTAGGCGGGCGCCGAGCGTGGTACCGAAGCCCCGCGCGATCTCGAGGGTTTCGTCCGTCGACCCGCCGTCGACGATAACCACTTCGAATTCGTCGTAGGTCTGGTGGACGATACTTTCCAGGCAGGCTCGGATTGTCGCCGCTGCATTGAAGGTGGGCACGATGATCGAAAACAGTGGCGCGGTCATGGCCCCTGTCACGTTAGCAGCGGACCGCCCGGTGTTCGTCTTCTTCGAACGATCTCCGTCCAGGGGTTGCTCGCTGGGTCACGCCTGCCGTTTCGTCACGGGGTGACGGCCGCACGCGCAGTCAATCGTCGCCGCGGAAGAAAATGCCGTCGGCCTGGAGCATCCGCCCATTGCGCGGATCGGTGAATCCCGGCAGCAGGCCCGTGAGTACGAAACCCATCGAATACACACGTTCGAGCGATTCATGAATGAGCATGTCGCCCTGGTACAACGGCAGGAAGGACAGTTCGAGCTGCATGCCGACGCAGCGGTCGTTCACCGTTTCTTTTGCGCCCGCGAGCACCTCTTTCTCGAATCCCTGGACATCGATCTTGAGAAACATCACGTCGTCGGGTTTCAGAAATTCAGGGGCCAGGGAGTCCAGCCTATGTATGGGCACTTCTTCTGTGCCGACATAATTCGCAGGCGGGAAGGCATCCTGATGACTCTTCAGCATCGGCAAGACGGAACTGCTTGCGCCGGCGTTCCCTGCGACGTTGATCGTTATTGTCTGTTCGGCGTCACCCAACGCGCATTGCCGGCAATCCCACAATGGATCGCTGGCAGCTTTGCGTTGCAACTGAGAAAACGCTTCAGACAGAGGTTCGAACGAGACAATGCGGCCCTTGTATCCCGCACGCCGCAACGACGCGCCGAATTGCCCCGAGTTCGCCCCGACGTCAATAACGACATTTACCTTCAAGGCTTCGAGTTGATTGATTAGCAGGCGTTTGCGATCGAAGTGACGCAGCGTCTCCATACTGACGTTGCGAGCGATCAAGCGAACATTGCGAAAGAATTCCACCGCGCCACATTAGCACGCGAATATGCGCGGAGGAGAACCTTGGCGATGCTGAATCTGCCCGGCTGCCCGGCCGTTCGACCCACCGGCCGGACGGGCCACCACCATGGCAACGGTCAACGCACGTCGGCGCCGGGATGTGCCGGCCTCATCCACGCGGACCGATTCGTTTAAGGCGCGGGATGCCGCCCGTTCACTGCCTCACCGCATCCGCGTTCGCTCGGTACCAGGACACAGTTGCTTCAATACCGCTCTGCAGCGTAATGCTGGGCAGCCACCCCAAATCCTGCAACAATGAGACGTCGAGCAGCTTGCGCGGCGTCCCATCCGGTTTCGTTGCGTCCCAGCGAGTTTCGCCCGTATACCCCACCGCCGCGGCGACCATCTCGGCTATCTCATTGATGGAATGGTCGATGCCGGTACCCACGTTGACGTGGCTGGGACCATCAAAGTGTTCCAAGAGGTAGAGACACGCGCTTGCCAGATCGTCGACATGCAGGAGCTCACGCCGCGGTGTACCTGTCCCCCAGTTGGTCACCTCGGGCGTGCCACTGGCTTTGGCCTCTTCATACCTGCGAATGAGCGCCGGGAGCAGGTGGGAGCCCGAGGGAGAGAAGTTGTCACCCGGCCCATAAAGGTTTGTTGGCATCGCCGAAATCCATGCCAGGCCGTATTGGCGCCTGACCGCCTGGACCTGGAGAATGCCGGCTATCTTCGCAATTGCGTACGCGTCATTTGTGGGCTCCAGAGGGCCGGTCAACAACGCATTTTCGGGAATAGGTTGCGGAGCGTACTTCGGATAGATGCAAGAGGACCCGAGAAATAGCAGCCGCGGCACCCGTGCGGCGACGGCGGCGTCGAGCATATTGACCTGAATCTGCAGGTTTTCGGATAGAAAATCGGCCGGATAGCTGTTATTGGCCATGATGCCGCCCACCCGGGCCGCGGCATCGACAATGACCTGCGGCCTCGACTCCAGAACGAAATCGAAGGTTGCGGAGCGATCCTTGAGGTCAAGTTCGGAGTGTGACCGCGTGAGGAGGTTCGTGAATCCCTCGGCTTGAAACCTTCGCACCAAGGCAGACCCGACCAGTCCGCGGTGACCCGCGATATATACCGGCGCTGCGCGGTCAAGCATCCCGATCGTTGTGTTCATCGCCCCATCAGCTCCAGCCGGGCAGGGTTGGCTTGTCGATCCACGGCCTGCCGTCGCACTCCAACGCGGCCATGTCCGCGTCGACCATGATCCGCGCCAGTTCGCCGGTGTGCACCGAGGCCTTCCACCCGAGTGACTGAGCGGCCTTGGTCGCGTCGCCTATCAGCGAATCCACTTCAGTGGGCCGTAGGTAGCGGTCGTCGAACTTCACATACTTCTGCCAGTCGAGTCCGACATGATCGAATGCGGTCTGCGCGAACTCGCGCACGGTGTAGCCGCGCCCCGTCGCAAGGACGAAGTCTTCGGGCTCGGGTGCCTGCAGCATCCGCCACATCCCTTCGACGTATTCTGGCGCGTATCCCCAGTCGCGCACCGCGTCGAGATTGCCGAGGTAGAGGTCCGACTGGACTCCGGCCTTGATACGCGCAACAGCCCTTGTGATCTTTCGAGTCACGAAAGTCTCACCACGCCTTGGCGATTCGTGATTGAACAGGATGCCGTTCACCGCGAATAAGCCGTACGCCTCTCGATAGTTCCGCGTCGCCCAATAGGAGTAAACCTTCGCCGCCCCATACGGAGACCGCGGATAGAATGGCGTCTGCTCGTTCTGCGGTGGTGGCGATGCGCCAAACATCTCCGACGAAGACGCTTGGTAAAACCGGCAATTCACGCGCGAAAGGCGGACGGCTTCAAGCAGTCGGATCGAGCCCATACCGGTGGTGTCGCCGGTGTGTACCGGCTCGTCAAAGCTGACGCGCACATGTGACTGCGCCGCAAGGTTATACACCTCATCGGGGTCAATGGTGCTGAGCAGGGTGACCAGGCGGGTGCCGTCGGTCAGGTCGCCGTAGTGCAGGAACAGCCGTGCGTCCGGTTGGTGTGGATCCACGTAGAGGTGATCGATCCGCGAAGTGTTGAACGTCGACGCTCGACGGATGAGCCCATGAACCTCGTACCCTTTACTCAGGAGGAGTTCGGTCAGATACGAGCCGTCCTGTCCAGTGATTCCTGTTATGACTGCTCGCTTCATTCACTTTCCGTTCCCGTCAATGCCTGCTCGTCACCGCGTGTCCTGCTCCCACTTATCGCGGCCGTTCTCACTCCTAGTAGTGCTCGTAAGGCTGCAAAGGATGGGTTGGCTGCGGACTCATGTGGCATGCACTTGGCGGCCGCCAAGACCGCGTGTCCGCCGGGTATCAAAGTACATCACCTGCTCGCCGTGCGAAGCGATCTCGCGGAGGCCGCTTACGACTGCTCAAACCGCGACTGCGGCCGCCGACCCCCGCTACCTGACGTCGAGCTGCTACCGGACAATGACGCGCCCGAACGCAGGCATGCCCTCGTCCTATGCGACGTTCGTCTCGCTCTGCGGCGCGGCGTCGCGTGTTGACTTCCCCTTGGCCAGCTTCGCTTTCGCGAATTTCAGTGCGTTGAAAGCGGCAAGATCTGCTCTAACCAAATATTCCTTCACGCATAGGTAAGCCCAAGATCCCCGGCGACCCCCCATGGGGTAGTAGCCATACATGTCCCACAGCCGGCGAATATTTTTGTGATGCTCACGAATAGGCTGTGTGGAACCGGGTCCTGTGACGTCAAAATTACACACCACGCGGTCAATCGTAATTGGAGGTTGCAGCATCGCGGCTCGATAAATAAACAATTGGTCAGCCTCGAGGCCAAATTCCAGGTCGTAACCGCCCAATTTCTCTACGAGCGATGCTCCAAAAAAAGTTGCTTGATGCGCAACCGTCGCGCCAAGGAGAAATTTTCGCGTGTCAAATGGCATGTAACCGTACGGGCGAGGGAAAAGGACCTCGCCATCAGGACCTACCAGGTTGTTCTTCCCATAGCCCCAGACGTCGCGAACTGCTCCGTGGTCGGAGATCGCCTCGACGACAGCTGCCACCGCATCTTGATCGGAAAAACAATCCGTGGAATGCATGAACCACAACAAATCACCGGATGCGTGAGCAATCCCCTGATTCATCGCGTCGTATCGTCCACTGTCAGGCTGGGACTGCCAGTATGCGAAGCCAGGCTGACATCCGGACAGGTAGGCCACGACGGCCTCTCCCGATCCGCCATCGATGATGATGTGCTCGATTTTTCCCTGATAACGCTGGGCGCGCACGCTCTCGACCGTGCGCTTTAGCCCGTCGAGATCGTTGAATGTAATAGTTATCACCGAAACGGTCGGAGCCGATGTCACGGATATCTCCCTTCCGCTTGATTGATCGCTCGCGTTGATGTCGGGTCATCGTCGCACGGAACCTGCAGTCAACCAAAGCTACGACGGCCCACTGTCACTCCTGGCGAGTTCCGCAAATGTATCGCGGCTGGGGACGCGGTACGCGCCCATCAGCCTACATAGGTGTTTTGCTAGCGGCCGCGAACGACTCCATGGGAATCGCGCGTGCGACGCGCGCGCTTCCGGCAATATAGGCGGCGACCGGTCGGGACACGAGGGGATGATCTTGAAGATTTCGGTGATCGGATCGGGCTACGTCGGCCTCGTCACGGGCGCCTGCCTTGCGGACAGCGGCAACGACGTCGTCTGCGTCGATATCGACCAGGCCAAGATAGACCTACTGCTCGCAGGCGGGATTCCGATCTTCGAACCTGGACTGGCGGAACTGATCGCTCGGGCCCGGGAGAACGGCCTCATCGACTTCACCAGCGACCGCCGGCGCGGGATCGAACATGCCGACGTCATATTCATCGCCGTTCCGACGCCGATGGGCGAAAACGGCGCGGCCGACCTCACCCATGTCTATGCGGTAGCCGACGATATCGGGACGTATATGGACCGCTACAAGGTCATCGTCGACAAGTCCACCGTGCCGATTGGCACCGCCGAGGAAGTTCGAGCGATTATCGAAGAGAAGACCAGGCACGACTTCGATGTCGTCTCCAATCCCGAATTCCTGAAGCAAGGCAAGGCGATCACGGACTTCATGCAGCCCGACCGCGTCGTCATCGGAAGCGATTCGAAACGCGCCCTCAAGATCATGGAAGAGCTATACGAGCCATTCCTGCGCACCTTCCATCCGCTGATCGCCACCGACATCAGGAGTGCCGAGATGGCGAAGTACGCAGCTAACTGCTTTCTAGCCGCCAAGATCTCCTTCATCAACGAGATGTCAAACTTGTGCGAGAAGGCCGGCGCGGATATCTCGGCGGTGCGCGAGGCGATCGGTGCCGATAGCCGGATTGGCTACGAATTCCTATTTCCTGGGATCGGCTATGGCGGCTCCTGCCTACCGAAAGATGTTCGGGCCCTGCTGCATACGGCCGATCGCTTCGGTTCGCCCATGCACCTCCTGCACGCGGTCGAACATGTCAACAACGAGCAAAAGGCGACTCTCGTGTCCAAGATCATCAGCCGATTCCGTGGCGAGTCTCCCGAGAAGGGCCTACAGGGGCTGCGCATTGGGCTCTGGGGATTGAGCTTCAAGCCCCAAACTGACGACGTTCGCGCCGCCCCCTCGCTGGTCATCGCGAAGAAGCTGGTCGAGTCTGGCGCAACGGTGCGGGCCTTCGATCCTGAAGCAACCGAGCAGGCGAAAAAAGTGCTCGGCGATTCGATCGAATATGCCGGAAATATGTACGAGGCCGTCGAAGGCGCGGATGCGCTGCTGCTCATCACGGAGTGGAAGCAGTTCCAGCGACCGTCGTGGCAGCGTGTGAAATCGGCGATGCGCGGCAACGTCGTTTTCGACGGCCGCAACGTCTATGACCCTGATTACCTAAAAGCGGAGGGGTTCGAGTACTACGGCATGGGCCGGAACTAGGCAGACGACGCCGACCGTAGCTCACCCGGCGAGTCGAACCCCACTGACGACGATTCGCCTCGATGGTTGCTAAACCAGTTTCGCAGCGTCAGCACATATTTCAGCCACAACACCCGCCGAGATCGGATTATCGAGATTCCGCCTCCCGAGGCCGTAAGATTGGGCCCGTGACGACAACGCCACCGATCATCTTCCTCGTCTTCAACCGCCCGGATACCGCCCGACAGGCCTTCGAGGCCATCCGGGCCGCGAAGCCAGAGAAGCTCCTGGTGATCGCGGACGGCGCCCGCCCGAATAAGCCTGGGGAGGCGGAGAAGTGCGCGGCAACGCGCGCGATCATCGACGAAGTCGATTGGGACTGCGAGGTTCACAGGAACTTCGCGGACAACAATATGGGCATCTGCCATCGCATCTCCTCGGGCATAACCTGGGCCTTCGAATTCGTCGACAGGGCGATAATCCTCGAGGACGACTGCATTCCAGACCCGTCCTTTTTTCCCTATTGCGCCGAACTCCTCAACCGCTATGAGGACGATGACCGGGTCATGATGATCTCGGGGAACAACCACCTATTTGGCCATGCCGAGACCAAAGAGAGCTATTACTTCTCGCGATATCCGCACTACTGGGGATGGGCCACGTGGAGACGCGCATGGGAGAAGTACGACCTCAACATGACCCAATGGCCCGAGATCAGGGATCGCAAGCTCTTCGACCAATACTTCGCGAAGAGGAGCGAACGTTACTATTGGGAAGCCATCTTCCATCTCGTTTACGGCGGTAAAGTCGACACCTGGGCCTGGCGCTGGGTCTACAGCATCTGGGCGAACTCGGGCCTTTGTGCTACTCCGGCACGCAACCTGGTCCACAACATCGGGTTTCAGGCCGATGCCACACACACGCACACGAAGTGGGATCAGGTCTACTCATTGCTGGTCGCCGAGGAAATGAGCCTGCCACTTACCCACCCGGTGACCGTCTTGGCCAGCTCTGACAAAGATCAGCTGGAGGCAAGACTCAGGGTTGCTTACCATTCGACGGGCCTGCTGTACGTCTGGAATCAATTCCAGCTCTTCAAGACGTTGGTTCGGCGGACGATTCGGTATACCAAGAGCCGCTTGGCAGCTCGTCATAGCGGCAGCGATTCCCCACACCTAGTGGATTTGCCGGTTCAGTGAACTCGCGCATCTCGCTTGAGCCTTGACGAAGTGCTATCGGCGGCCGGTAGAAAGCTTGACCCCAGTGCCTGCACCGTCTCTGCGGCTAGCGGGCGTTCTTACGAACCCGGTCGGCCGACACGACGAAAGGCCAGCACCTTCAGCGAAACGCCCATCGACAACGGACACGCCAGGGACAATGACCGACACCCCGCAAGTCGCTGATGCACTGCAACACGGCGAGGATTCGCGATGAGATTTGCCCTGGCCAGTTATGGAACTCGCGGCGACGTCGAGCCTTCCGTCGCTGTCGGGCGGGAACTGTTGCGCAGGGGCCATGAGATTCAGATGGCCGTGCCACCCGAGCTCGTAAGCTTCGCCGAGTCGGCCGGCCTAGCGGCGGCGCCGTATGGGCCGCAGGTGCAGGACTTTCTGAACGAGGAGTTTCTTCGCAACATGTGGAGGGACTTTTTTCGCAGCGCCTGGACAATCCGCGGCCCGGTCAGGGTAGTTCGCAGGGTGTGGGAGCCGATCATCCGCTACTGGAGCGACGTGAGCAGGACGCTCACCTCGGTAGCCGATGGAGCGGACCTGCTGACCACTGGCCTGAACTTTGAGCAAGCCGCCGCCAACGTCGCGGAGCATTACGACATTCCGCTGGCCACGCTGCATCATTTTCCGATGCGAGCCAACGGCGAGCTCGTTCCGAGCGTCCCCGCGCCGGTGGTTCGCTCGACGATGACGGCGGTCGAATGGTTGTTCTGGCGCTCGACGAAGAAGACGGAGAACGCACAGCGCAGCGAACTGGAGCTGCCAAAAGCCAGGCGTCGCTCGTCCCGCCGGATCAGCCAACGCGGTTCCCTGGAGATCCAGGCTTACGACGAGGTCTGCTTTCCCGGTCTGGCGGCCGAGTGGGCGAAATGGGGTGATAGACGGCCCTTTGTCGGTGCATTGACGCTGGAGCTGACGACCGATGCCGATGAGGATGTGGCCTCGTGGATCGCCGCGGGTCCGCCGCCAATCTGCTTCGGATCGGGCAGCATAGCGGTCGAGTCTGCGACCGAGACGGTCGAAATGATCGCGAAGGCGTGCGCACAGCTCGGCGAACGGGCTTTAATCTGTTTCGGCGGAACCGATTTCAGCGATGCCCCTCAGTTCGACCACGTCAAGGTGGTGGGGGTGGTCAACTACGCGTCGGTCTTCCCCGCCTGTCGCGCCGTCGTCCACCACGGCGGCTCGGGAACCACGGCGGCAAGCATGCGCGCCGGCGTCCCGACGTTGATCTTGTGGAGCTCGGCCGACCAGCCGTACTGGGGAAACCAGGTGAAACAACTCAAAGTGGGTACTGCCCGCCAATTTTCACTGACCACCCAGGAGTCGCTGGTTGCAGACTTACGCCAGATCCTTGCCCCGGATTACGCGATCCGGGCCCGCGAGCTTGCCGCCCGGATGACCGCACCCGCCCTCAGTATCGCCAAAGCCGCCGACCTCCTGGAAGGTGCCGCTCGCCGGGAGGTCAAGAGATCCGGCGTCTAAATACGCCGGGTGTGGCGCGGGCACTTTTCGTCAGGGTTGCCGTCAGCCTCCGCCAACCCCTTGACTTCTGATGTATTCATTTGCGACCTCAGCTGATTGCGCATTCGGTCGGCTAACCGCAATTTGCATCCATTACGCGAGCCATCAGACAGTTCCAATAAATGTGACCGCCGGCGCCTTTTCGGCAGGCTCATTTCTTGCAGGGATGGCCGACGATGCAGGTAGCCGCTCACCGTGGCTTCGCCGAGCTGCGGCAGCCCGCAATGACCATTCGGGCGGAGCCGGACCTGCGCAGACGCATCGGACCTGCTGGCCAGCCGCTGGAAGCCTACACCACTCCGCCGAATTAATGTTCGAGAAACTCAGGAGCCTATTGACGGCGTCCGTTCCGGTCTATGCTCATCACACGGTGGTCGCGATGTGAGATAGATGTGAGATAGGGGGCAGTATTGTCCGAGCGCAGTTGCCGGGTGTGCGGCGGTGATCTTCGGCAGGTCCTTGACCTCGGACGTCAGCCTGTCTCAAATGCCTTCGTCAAGGCCGAAGAGAGCGCCAAAGTGCCGTTTTTCCAACTGGCGGTCGGACTCTGCACGTCTTGCACAATGGTGCAACAGCTCGACGAGGTGCCACCGAACGAAATGTATCGCGCCGACTATCCGTATCGCGCGTCCGGATCCGCGCTCATCCGGAGACACGGCGAGGAAGTGGCGCGGCACATCATGCGAGCCTGTCCCGGTGGTGGGGACAGGTTTGTCGTTGAGATCGGCAGCAATGACGGGGTGATGCTGAAAACCCTGAGCGAAGCCGGAATACGGCACTTGGGTGTGGATCCGGCAGCCGGGGCGGGTGAGGTGGCTCGGGCTCAGGGCATCAACGTGCGCACCGATTTCTTCAACGCCCCAACGGCCGGAGAAATACGCGAAGAGCACGGACCCGCCCACCTGATCTATTCGGCGAACACGATCAGCCACATCTCCTACCTGGACTCGATCTTCCAGGGTGCCGACACCCTCCTGTCCCCCGACGGCCTGTTCGTCTTCGAGGATCGGTATCTGGGCGACATCCTCAAGCAGGTCTACTTCGACCAGATCTACGACGAGCACATTTATCTGTTCTCGGTCCGCTCGGTGCAGGCGACCGCCGCCCGGTTCGGCTTCGAACTCGTCGACGTCGAACACCTCCCGCTGCACGGTGGTTCGATCCGTTACACGGTGGCTCGGCCGGGTACTTCGGAGCCGACCGCGACCGTCGCCGAGTTCCTGGCGCGGGAAAAAGCCGAGGGGATTGCCGAGGAAGAGACCTTCGTTCGGTTCGCCGCCAACATCGATCGCATCCGCGCGGACCTCGTCAAACTGCTGCGCGACTTGCGTTCCGACGGCCGACGTGTCGTCGGATACGGGGCCACTTCACGGAGCGCGACGGTGATGAACTACTGCCACATCGGCCCGGATCTTCTTCCGATGGTGTGTGATTCGACCCCCGAGAAGCAGGGGCGTCTCACGCCCGGCTCCCAGATTCCGGTGTGCCCGCCGGAGGTCTTCTCCCACCCCTATCCCGACTACGCACTGCTGTTTGCATGGAACCACGCCGACGAGATCATGGCTAAAGAACGTGCCTTCCAGGAGCACGGTGGACGCTGGATTCTCTACGCGCCGGACGTTCACCTGGTCTGACGCATCCCGCCGTCAGGGTTTAGGAGCTATCTCCTTCAACTCGGCTGACGGTGGATCGTTCACCGATATGATCAGCCGCGGGCCGCACCCGCAAAGGCGTCTCAGTTAATTTTTCTGCGCTCGAACGGGAGGGATCGGCTCTTGTCAACATCCGTGCTCATCACTGGTGGAGCAGGATTCATCGGGTCCAGGCTGTCACGCCGACTCATCGAAGCAGGGCACGACGTCGCCGTCATGGATGTGCTGCTGCCGCAGGTCCATGGTCAGCGTCCAGTGGTCGACCTGCCGCCGTCGGTACGATTCTTCACCGGTGACGTCACCCACGCCCCCGACTGGGATGCCGTGCTTCGGCTGTTCCGCCCTACCCAGGTCGTCCATCTGGCCGCCGAGACCGGAACAGCGCAGTCACTGTCGGAGGCGACGCGGCATGGCGCCGTGAACGTGGTGGGCACCACCCAGCTCCTTGACGCCCTGACGCGCGCGGGCATCGTTCCGGAGCAGCTTGTGGTGGCGTCGTCGAGGGCCGTCTACGGCGAGGGCGCTTGGCGCGCTGGAACACACGTGTTCTATCCGGGACCCCGCAGCCACGCGCAGCTGGCCGCGGGTAACTGGGATCCGGTAGGGCCCAACGGCGAAAGCGCCGTGCCCCTTCCCAGCCGCGCGGGGCGCACGGAGCCCCGCCCCACCAACGTCTACGGCGCGACGAAGCTTGCCCAGGAACACTTGCTGGCCGCGTGGACGGCCGCGCACGACACCAACCTCAGTGTGCTGCGGCTGCAGAACGCTTACGGGCCCGGTCAGTCGCTTACCAATCCGTACACCGGAGTGGTCCCATTCTTCGCCCGTCTGTCGCGCCAACAGCAGCCCTCCGAGGTCTACGAGGATGGGCGGATCCTCCGCGATCTCGTCTACATCGACGACGTCATCGATGCGGTGTTCGGGGCGGTGCAGCAACCGACCGACGGGTCACGATGCCTCGACATCGGGTCAGGCGTCGCGACCAGCATTCACGAACTTGCCCAGAAGATCGCCGCCGTTTTCGACGCGCCGGAACCGGTCGTCGTACCGAAATTTCGTGACGGTGACATCCGCGCCGCCAGCTGCGATATCGAGCCGGCAAAGAAGGACCTCAACTGGCAACCCACGTGGGCGCTCGACGAGGGCCTCCATGCGCTACTGCAATGGATTGACGAGCAGAGCGACATGCCTCCCGCGCAAAGCAATCTCGCGGGCGCATCCGGTCGTCCGTCGGAACGCGCCGGCCGCCAATAACAGCGGCTGCCACCGCGAGCAACCCGGTACGCGACGCAGGCTGCCACCAGTGCGTGCGTCTGCCTCGGTATCAGCACCGGCCCGAGAACGTGGATAATCTTGCCCTGGCAACCTGGTTCTAGAAAAATTCAAACGCGCACTGAGGCGTCGATTGGGCGTCTAGGCTCACCACCGGCAGTACTGGCATCCGAGACACAGGGGGACGGTTTTGACCGTGACCGAAAGCGACGTCCGATCTCTCTATCTGGACCAGATCCGACGCGATCTGACCAGGTACGGCATGGACCAGCTCGTGCCCGTGGGGTGGCCGCTGCAAATGCGCGCCAGCGTCGGGTGGTTGACGTGGCTTCCCTTTCTCAAGAACCGCAACTTGATGCTGGTCCGCAAACGTCCGTTCGACAAGCACGCACGCGACTTCGGCATGGACTGGCCGGCCGACGCGGAAACGATGATCGGCATGCAGCGGCTCACAAGTCTGCAGCACTGCGTCGAGACGGTGCTTAACGAAGACATTCCGGGTGATCTGGTCGAATGCGGCGTCTGGCGCGGCGGGGCCTCCATCTTGATGCGCGCGGTCCTGGCCGCGTACGGCGACAAGACCCGGAACGTGTGGCTGGCCGATTCGTTCGAGGGCGTCCCACCCCCGGACACCGTGAACTACAAAGAGGACAAGCTGCCCCGGTTTACGCTGGGTTTGCACCACGCTGCGCCAGTCCTGGCGGTCTCGCAAGAAGAGGTCAAAGCGAACTTCGAGCGCTACGGGCTGCTGGACGACCAAGTCCGCTTCCTTCCGGGCTGGTTCAAGGACACGCTGCACAACGCCCCGATTGACCAGATCGCGGTGTTGAGGCTCGACGGCGATCTCTACGAGTCGACAATCCAAGCGCTCGACGGGCTGTACCCGAAATTGTCACCGGGGGGCTTCTGCATCATCGACGACTACAATCTCGAGGGATGCCGCAAGGCCGTCGCCGACTACCGCGCCAAGCACAACATATCCGCGGAGATCGTCACGATCGACCAATGCGGAGTCCTGTGGCGAAAGTAGTGACGGCCCGCACGACGTCTCTGACAGGCGGCGCCTTGGCTATCATCGGCGCCGGTATTCCGCGGTAGATGTGACTTCGGCGCGAGTTCCTCTCACTCGATCCCCACGCCATTACTCCCGACTCGAAGGCTAGAACCTTAGATGAAGTTTGTGCTGGCAAGTTATGGGACGAGAGGCGATATCGAGCCCTCCCTCGTCGTCGGCCGTGAATTGATGCGCCGGGGGCACGAGGTGCACATGGCGGTCCCGCCCGATCTGGTGGGCTTCACCGAAGCGGCGGGCCTCCCCACGGCCGCCTTCGGCCTGAACACGCAGACCTGGCTCGACGTGTACCGCAACTTCTGGACGTCTTTCTTCGGAGGCTTCTGGAAGCTTCGGGAGATGAGGGAGCTGTGGCGCGAGATGTGGGACCTCAGCGACCAGTGCTGGACCCAGATGAGCACGACGCTGACATCGCTGGCCGACGGGGCAGACCTGCTGCTCACGGGCCAGAGTTATCAGGAGGCCGTCGTCAACGTCGCGGAGTACTTGAACGTTCCGTTGGCCACGTTGCACCACGTTCCAGTGCGAGCCAACGGCCAGCTCGTTCCGCTGCCCGCTCCGCTGGCGCGCGCGTCGATGACCGCATTCGACTGGTTCGGTTGGCGCCTCAACAAGAAGGTCGAGGACGCGCAGCGCCGTGAACTAGGGCTGCCGAAGATCAGGGGCGCGTCGGCGCGGCGCATCGCCGAAAGCGGATCACTCGAGATACAGGCCTACGACGAGGTTTGCTTCCCCGGGCTAGCGGCCGAATGGCGGAAGTGGGACGGTCAGCGGCCCTTCGTCGGTGCACTGACGATGGCGATGTCCACCGAGGCCGACACCGACGTCGCGTCGTGGATCGCCGCGGGAACCCCGCCGATTTGCTTCGGCTTCGGCAGTATGCCGGTGGAATCGCCGGCCGACGCGATCGACATGATCAGCGCCGCCTGCGCCGAGCTGGGCGAGCGCGCGCTGATCTGCGCCGGTTGGAGCGACTTCAGTGACGTTTCCCACGGCGACCACGTCAAGGTGGTGGGCGGCGTGAATTATGCGGCCGTCTTTCCCGCCTGCCGGGCAGTCGTCCACCACGGCGGTTCGGGCACCACAGCCGCTAGCATGCGCGCCGGGGTCCCCACCCTGATCCTCTCGATGGATGTGAATCAGACACTGTGGGGCGCCCGGGTCAAGCGATTGAAGGTGGGTACCACCCGCCGCTTCTCGAAGACCACCCGCCAATCCTTGGTCAAGGACCTGCGCCGAATCCTCGACCCGAAATATGCGGCCCGCGCCCGCGAGCTGGCCACCCGGATGACGACACCCGCTGAAAGCGTCGAGAAGGCCGCCGATTTGGTGGAGAGCTTCGCCCGGTCAAGGCAATCAGCTTGACGGCGGTGCGCGTGACCACCGTTTTGCCAGGTGCCCGAGATGGCGCCTGGCCCCGGCGGGGTCTGGTGGGCCGAGCCAAACCGCCCCGCCCCGTGAGCGGCGGCTGTTAGTATCCAACAACCGTGCTCTACGAGCTCGCCGAACCTTCCGGGGGGTTAGCTGCTCGTCTTGAGCCCTGAGACAAGACCGCATCGGCCTTCCAGCAACAAGACCAAGGGAAACATGACCAGCCAAACGACCGAACCGAAGTTTCGTTGGACCGCCCGAACCCTCACATTTCTATTTTTCTGGTGGATCGGGGGAACGCGTCCGGGTGTGGTCTGGCACTATCTGACGGACATCATTCACTACCGCCTGGTAAAGCTGGGCGTTCTATCCGGCACGGCCAAACACCTGGCCGAGGTTCGCGCGGCATTCGAAGAGCAGGCGGCGAAGGGTCAATTCCAAGAGCGGTGGTTCGACATGAACATCGTGCCTTGGTCCGTCACCTTTCCGAAAGTCTTCAAGCGCGCTGACCCGATACGCATTCTCGAAATCGGATCTTGGGAGGGGCGTTCGACGCTCTTTTTCCTGACGTACTTCACACAAGGGCACATGACCGCTGTTGACCACTGGGCGGGCAGCGACGAATGGCACTACCACGCCACGTCGGACTTGCGAGACCTCGAGGCGCGCTTCGATCACAACGTGTCCTCGGCCCCGGGTCGGGTAACAAAGCGGAAGGGCTCATCGCTGTCCGTCTTGCCCCAGCTCATCGATGAAAAGCAGGAGTTCGATCTGATTTATGTCGATGGGTCGCACTTCGCCGATGACGCAATAGTGGATTCACTCAACTCGTGGCGCCTGTTGAAGCAGGGCGGAATGATGATTTTCGACGATGTCATGTGGCCGGCCTACCCGCGGCCACGGGCAAACACCGCGTGGGCGATCCACCAGTTCCTGAAATACCACGCGGGGGAATACAAAGTTCTGCACGCCCAGTATCAGATCATTCTGCAGAAGAAGGCGGCGTTCGATGACGGTCTCGCGGACTGGGTCAACCACCCCGCCGAAGCTGTTGCGGTCACCCAATCGACCCCCAATTCCAACCACCAGCCGGAACAAGCGCATCAACACTCGCTCGGCTAGGTAAGGGGCGCTCGCGCGCCGAATAACACCGGACGTGCCTGCGTTCGATTGACAACGGGTCACCGATGGGTCGGCGCACGTTCTCACCCTCGCGCCTTGTGACCTAAACGAACAAACGGCCCTCAGTCCAAGCCGGGGATGATACTGTCGGGGTCGCCCATACGGGGGCAAAATTTGGGCAATTACGCACTGAGGACTCGATTTTGGCCGACGGCGAGTTAGACGCGCGCGAGGCGGAACGCGTCGAGTGGGACGCGATCATCGTTGGGACCGGCATGGGCGGCGGCACCCTGGGCTACTCGCTCGCCCGCGCGGGCCGAAAGGTGCTATTCGTCGAGAAGGGCCGTTCAACCCTTCCGGGGGCGCCCGAGACGGTCCGCTCATCAATGCCCGAAGTGTCCCATCCGCAGGCTTGCCGCTCCACCGACACCTACTTCGACGTGCTGACCAGGTCCGGACGCTCGACCGACGAGATCGAAGACATCAGTGGGCGCTCTCCCCAACGATTCGTGCCCTTTTTGGGCGCCGGCACGGGTGGCTCGTCGGCCCTCTACGGAATGGTGTGCGAGCGGTTTTTCGCTCAGGATTTCACCCCTCGGCAGCACTTCCGAAACCCCGGCGATTCGACCGTGCCGGACGCCTGGCCGATCGTCTACGACGAGATGCGCCCGTGGTACTCGGCGGCCGAAAGGCTGTTCGGGGTTCGGGGCCAGCCGGATCCGCTGCGACCGGGTGCCGCCGACCCTGATCTGCCTGCGGCGCCGCCCTTTTCGGCCGACAACCAGCCGCTTGTCGAGTACCTGACGAGCCGTGGCTTGCACCCCTACCACCTACCGATGGCCTGTGACTACACCTCGGGTTGCACGACGTGCCAAAGCTATCTGTGCCACCAGTCGTGCAAGAACGACAGCGCACGCAACTGCGTCTTACCGGCGGTCGCCGAGCACGGTGCGAAGCTGCTGCCCGAATGCCGGGTCCTTCGTCTCGACGCGGACCGAAAGCAGGTCCGTCGAGTGATCTGCGAGCATCGCTCCGGCACGGTGTCCCTGAAGGCCAAACTGGTGGTGCTTGCGGCCGGCGCGCTCGTCACGCCGGTGCTGTTGCTCAATTCCCGTTCAGCCGATTGGCCGCGCGGACTGGCCAACGGCTCGGATTGGGTGGGCCGCAACCTGATGCGTCACCTTGTCGACTTGGTGGAGATCTGGCCGCAGCGCGGTTCCAGGACCACAGCCGCAAACAAGGAGATCGGGTTGAACGACTTCTACTTCTGGGAAGGGCAGAAGTACGGCACCGTGCAATCTTTCGGCCCCATGGCACCCATGGAGATTTTGACCAATGCTCCCGGATGGCGGCCGGCGGCACTTCGGCTCATGAAACCGGCGGTGCGCCAAGTCTATGAGCGGTTTTTCAACGGCGGGCTGGTCCTCGCGACGATCATGGAGGACCTCCCGTATCTGGACAACCGTGTCCTACCCGACGATCGGCCGACCGCCGACGGCCGTCAGCGGCTGAAACTTCAGTACCGCCTTCACGAGAGCGAGATCGAGCGCCGCGCAATCTTTTTGGAGCAGTTGAAAGGGGTGCTGGAACCCTTCCGCAAGATCACGTTGCGAGGTGCCGAGGACAACAAAGCCGTGGCGCACGTCTGCGGGACATGCCGCTTCGGCACCGATCCCAAGACCAGCGTGCTGGACCCGTACAACAGGGCGCACGAAGTCGAAAACCTATACGTGGTCGACAGCTCATTCTTTCCCACCAGCGGCGGTTTGAATCCCAGCTTGACCATCGCGGCAAACGCCTTGCGGGTGGGCGAACACCTGAATCAGGCGCACTTCGCCAGCTGAGCTTTTCAATCCGTGTTTCCTGCCACCCCGGCCAGGTGGACCGGTCAGCTCAGGCGGGCTCGCGGAGCGGGAGGCCGGCGGCGCGGTAGATGGCGTCGATGACGCTCATGTTCTCGACGGCGCCTTCCGGTGTCGTCTTGATGGGCTCCCCGCGCAGCGCCGCCGCGGCGAACGCGTCGAGTTGATACGCATAGGAGGGGCGGCGCGAGAAGCGCTCGACTCGTTTGCCGTCCGCTGATTTGACCGAGAGCCGATGGAAAGCTTGCGGCATCACGGGATTGAGAACGCGCACTTCCCCGCGATCGCCAACGACCTTGGCGCTCAACTGGAAAAGATCCCACGACCACATCGAGCAACGGACCCGCCCCTCGATTCCGTTTGGAAAGCGAAGCCGGGCGGTCATGGCACGGTCCACTTTGGAATCACGCAGCTTCGCCTGTGCCGAAACAACTTCGGGCGTCGAACCGCCGAACGTGCGGATTATGTCGACCGCATAGCATCCGGCGTCCATCGTCGCACCACCGGCAAGGGAGTAGTTGTAGCGGATATCGGAAAACTTCGGCAACGGAAAGCAGATGGCCGCCTCCACCCGCTTCAGCTGTCCCAGTTCCCCGGAGGCGATGATCTCTTCAACTCGCAGGGTCAAGGGATGGTAGCGATAGTGAAAGGCCTCCATCACGACTCGGTCTGATTGGGCGGCCTGTCCCGCGACTTCGCGCGCCTCAGCGGCATTGGCGCTGAATGGCTTTTCGCACAGCACATGCTTTCCCGCCGCGATTGCGGCTCGAGTCCACCTGCCGTGCAAACCATTTGGGAGAGGGTTGTAGATGGCGTCCACATCTGGGTCCGCGACGAGCGCCTCATAACTGTCGTGCACTCGAGGAATGCCGTGCTCGGCAGCGAAGGCTTGGGCACGAGATACCTCGCGAGCTGCCACCGCCGCGACCACCACCTCGGCGCTTTCCCGTGCCGGGTTGATAAGCGCGAGCGGAGCGATGCGGGCTGCGCCGAGGACACCGATCCGCAGCCGTGCACCTTCTTCAGACACGACCCGGATGCTAGCACCCTGGTTCTTGCCCCGGAGCGTTAAATGGCGCTGGCCACCGCCTCGTTGCGGGCCGGCACCCAGTCAGGCCTCTGCAAGCCAGTTCAGTGAGCACGGCCGCCGCCGCGTCGCTTGCCCGCCCCGACCGACTCGCCAAGAGCGCTCAAAGCAACAGTGATCAACACCGTCGCGATATACGATGGCGCCGACAACGCGCACCGGGGGACGATGGACGGAGTCACATGAAGCTGGGGGAAGTGTTCAGCCCGCGAAATAATGCGCTGAACGCGTTCCGGCTAGCCCTGGCAACCGAAGTGATGCTGTTCCACTCATGGCCGATCACGGGTCATATGCCTCCCGCCGCTGCCACCAAGCTTATGTTCGCGATAGGTGTCGACGGGTTTTTTGCGATCTCGGGATTTCTCATCTCCCGAAGCTGGCTGAACGACCCGCAACTTCGTGACTACCTGCTGGCTCGAGCTCTGCGAATCCTCCCCGGTTTCTACGTCTGCCTGATCGTCACCGCATACCTGTTCGCACCACTGAGCCTGGCGATCCAGGGCGGTGCGGCGGGGAAGCTGCTGGCCTCGCGCGATCCGATCGATTACGTCGTGCAAAACGCCGCATTGGCCTACCTGCACCCGAATGTCGGCCCGACACCGCACGGAACGCCGGGCGGAGCGAATTGGAACGCCTCGCTGTGGTCCCTCATCTGGGAAGTGATGTGCTACCTGGCGGTTGCAGTTATCGGCGTCGTCGGCCTCGCCAATCGCAGGTGGGTTTCCCCCGCGATGCTCGTACTCGCTGTGATCGGGGCGATGTTGCTACCACCCCTGACCTTTCCGGGAGTATGGACCATCCCGCAGCTCCTCTGCCGTTCCGCAATCATGTTCGCCTCCGGGGCGCTCCTGTACCAATGGCGCGACGTGATCCCCGCTCGCTGGTCGCTCGTCGCCGTCTGCGTCGCCATAGTCCTCGCGTCCAGCCAGCTGCCGGATTATCGAGTGGTGGCCGGCCTTCCGCTGGCGTACGCCGTCGTCGTCTCCGGGGCGCTGCTTAAGAACAAGCGATTGCAACTACGCACTGATCTGTCCTATGGCATGTACATCTATGCGTTCCCGATGCAGCAGCTGCTGGCGGTGTGCGGCCTCACGTGGTTGCATCCGGTCGTGTTTTTCGTTGTCGCGATGGCGGCCACCCTTCCGGTGGCGGCGCTGAGTTGGTTCCTGGTGGAAAAGCGCGCGCTATCGCTCAAATCCCGCTTCAAGCGGCCGAGCACCCCTGCCGCGACCGATCCACCCGCCCAGGTCGAGGTCAGGTCGGACGACGGGAGAGACGCGCCCGGCGGATGACCGCTTCCCGCGCGCGGGCCGTTGACCGGCGCCGGGCCATCCGGGCGATCTTCAGACTAAACGCCTTGCGCTGGCGAACTTTTCGAGCACATCAACAGCTTTCGCAACGCTTTCAGCCGGGTCTGTCATCCGGGCGGCGAGGTCACGGGCCCGCACTGCGTAGTCGGGTTCGAGGATCTGACGCAAGTCGGTGACCAAGGTTTCGGTGGTTGTGGTCGAAAAGCGCCGAGTGGTACCGACTTTCAGCCGCTTGAGCTGGGCACCCCAATGCGGTTGATCACCGGCCGTCCACAGGATCATCGACGGAACGCCGGCACGCAGAGCCGCAGCCGTGGTGCCCGAACCGCCGTGGTGGACGATCGCGCGGCACATCGGGAAGGTTGCTGCGTAATTCACCGCGCTGACGACCTTCACGTGCTCGAAATCCGGCACGTCACTGAAATCGGCCCACCCGGCACAAACCAATGCCCGCTCGCCTAGTTCCGCGCACGCAGCGCCGATCATCTTGACCGTGTCACCCGGGGACGCGGCGACCGGCATGCTGCCGAAACCAAAACAAATCGGCGGTGTTCCCGCCTTGATCCACGACGCCACCTCTTCGTCGGCATCTGTCGTCAACCCCATCGTCAGCGCCCCGACGAAGGGGCGTCGATCACCCCACCGTTGCCATTCCTCGGCCAGGCCCGGGAAGCACGCTTCGTCGTAGGCCTGAATTTCCAGCGCGGCGCGTTCGATTCGACGTGGTGAAGGAGACGTCGCCTTGGGTAGTCCCAGTTCACGGCGCTGCGCGTCCTCCGCGTTCTTGCTCATCCGCCAACACAACCAGTCGTAGACGGTCATCCCGGTACGCACCACGGGCGCGGGCGCAAAGGGGTACAGCTGGCCGTTGGGCCGTATCGGAAAGTAATGCAGCGTCGCAAACGGAATGTCGTAGGCCTCGGCGATGCTTGCGGCGAGTTCTTGGTAAACCAGTCCGCTGAACAGGACATCGGCGCCCGCGGCCAGCGATGCCAGCGTGCGGCTCATTTCTGCCCAGTGCGTGAGGCACGGCTGCCACAGCTCACGCAACAACCTGATCGGCTCTTTGATGGTCCAAAAGCTGCGGCGGAAGTCTGTCCAGAAGTCACGGAGGAAGTCATCAGTCAGGAAGTCATGCATATCCGGCCCGTAGGCCGCCGCCGGAAGCCCCGCCGCCTCGGCGAAGCCCGTGAGATTGCATGGGACGGCCATGAGAACGTCGTGTCCCCTGCGCTGCAGTTCTCGACCCATAGCCACGGTCGGCTCGACATCGCCCCGAGTTCCATAGCTTGCCAGCACAAATTTCACGACAGATCGTAGCCTTTCAGTTCTGTTGGGCTAGGTGATGTCTGGGGCATCGGTTATTGTCTCCGGTTCCTCGACTAGGCGGCAACTTCTGCGGCAATGACGCGATTCTCAAACGTCAAGGCAGTCGTCGAATCGGGTGCGGGGAGGACACTCCGTTGGTCTTCGTTTACGTGGCGCATGGGAAACCTGTCTGGCTCAACGAGATCACCGGACCACTCGTAATGCCTGAAGCACCGCGCTTACAACCGATCCAACACTCGAATTATTGATTTGTGGGATTCACCGGCGAGCCCGAATTCGACGATCAAGTCATGTGCAGTATCATCCCGCGGACCAAAGGTGAACCCCCCTCTGCCGCATGTCAGTACCACCGGGAGTGAGTCTAGACGGCTGTCGTTGCACTCACCCCCTTTTTGCATCACTCGAGCCAGATCGTTGCGACCGTTGGTCATACACGAACGTCGCCGGCTCTTCGGCCGGGGCCGACCGACCCCCCTTGGCGGCTACTACCCGGCGTGTCGGGGCCACCAAACGCTGAAGTGTGAAGTTTCTGTGATGCGCCTCACTTTCCGAAAACACGGGTAGCTTTCGCTGACGTATCGCTGCGGCGGCGTCCGGTGTTACAGCCCGAAGTTGTTGTGCCAGCGGAGCAACATGGCTCGGAACCGGTCCGGCCGGTACGCGCGCCTCGGCAAATCGACCGGTCGTCCGGCCGCACCGCAGTACCCTGGAAATGACGGTTACGAAAGTCCGGGCGATGGCGCCGACGCCATGGGCGTGAATGGCCCGGACACCGTCTTCCGCCGCCGCCGGCAAATACGACCGCATCGCCGTCGGTCATTACGCGCCACGGCGCCTGGGGTTCGTTATTACCCCAACGACACCCGGACTTCGCACATCGGCCTGCTCGGAGAGGTTTCTTTTCACGCGACGCCGTCAGCGGGAAATTCAGAAGATTAGGCGACGGACCGATTTACGGCAAACGCGCCGTGAGAAATCGCTATGCCCTTTTCGTCTTGACTCGCTGACCAAATTGATCGCGTGCCTTTTTCCTCAGCCCGCGACGGCTCCCGGCTCGAAGAATGGCGCGCCGTATTCGGTCACCGGCGAGAACCCGCGCTTGCGCGCCTTCTCGGCGGCCTTGCGGATCAGCGCATAGATGCCGACGAACGCGGCGTGGTCGGTCGCCACGAACGGGGTCAGCAGCCGGTTGTGCACCAGCGAGAAGGCCACGCCGCTCGACGGGTCGGTCCAGCCGAGCGAACCGCCCAGCCCGACGTGGCCGAAGCCGGGCATCACGTTGCCGATGGGCAGGCTGTGGTAGCCCAAGTGGAAAGCCAGCGGCATGAACAGGTTTCGGTCCGGACGCAGGCTCCGCCGACCGGTCAGGCCGGCGACCAACTCGCGGGACAGGAACCGGATGCCGTCGACCTCGCCGCCGTTCGCGATGGCGCCGTACATCCGTGCCAGCCCGCGGGCCGTCGCCACCCCGTTGGCCGCGGGGATCTCCGCGTCCAGCAAGGGGGTATCGCCCTGGACCGCGGCGACCATGCCCGGGAAGTACATGGACCGGAAGCCGCCGGACAGCTCGTTGGCGACCTTGCGCGTCACAAAGCTGAGGACCGGGTTCCGCACCAGGTTCTGCGGCGCGATGATCTCGGCCACCCGCGTCGGCGCCCCGGCCGGCGGGCGACCCAGGTACAACCCGTCGGTACCCAGCGGCTCGGCGAGCTCCTCGCGGATCAGGGCTCGCATGCCCTTTCCGGTCACGCCCCGGGCGAGGCCGGACATCAGCCAGCCGAAGGTCAGCGCGTGGTACGCCGACTTGCCCAGCAGCCGCCCCGGCGACGCCGCGGCCAGCCGTTCCTCCATCACGACGTGGTCGAGCAAGTCTTCACTGCTGGCGCCCCGCAGTCCCGACAAGCCGGCGGCGTGCCGCATCACGTCGCGCACGGTGAGGTTGCCCTTGCCGTTGGCGCCGAACTCCGGCCAGTACTCGGCGACGGGGGCCTCGTAGTCGATCAGCCCGCGGTCGGCGAGGCGGTGGATGACGGTGGCGGCCATGCCTTTGGTCGCCGAGAACACCATCGGTGCGCTGTCGGCCGACCACGGCCGGTGGCCGCCGCGATCGGACCAGCCGGTCCACACGTCGACGACGGGTTGACCGTCGAGGTACACGGCCAGCGCGCCGCCGCCGAACCGGCGGGCGGGAAACATCGTGGAAAAGCTGCGAACGACGCATCCGAAGTGTGAGTCCGCCGCGCCGGACACACGGTGACCTGCGTCAAGGTCATCGTGGACAGGGACCGCGCGGCGATCGACTCGGTTTTCCACCGTCACAATGTCAAATTTACTTGGATTTCACACCTTCCCGGAGCGAAATCTAGATTGTTTACCTATCCGTTAGTCTGACGCTGCCGTCAATATTTGCTCGGCGGCCAGCGCGGGGGTCAGTTCTCCCGCCTTGACCTGGCGCTCGACATCGGCGCGCATCTTGCGCACCTTGGGGTTGGCCAGCACCCGGTCCAAGACGGTGTCGCGCACCATCTGCCATGTCCAGTCGACCTGCTGGGCGCGCCGGCGCGCCTCGAACTCGCCGGCCTCGGTGAGCACCTGCCGATGGCGTTCGATGGTGTCCCACAGCTCCGTCAGACCGGTCCCCTCCATCGCGCTCATGGTGAGAACCGGTGGCCGCCAAAGTGTTTCGCGCGGGTGTATCAGCCTGATGGCCGAGGACAGTTCCCGGGCGGCCACCCGCGCCTCGGCGAGGTGTTCGCCGTCGGCCTTGTTCACCACCACGATGTCGGCCAGCTCGAGCACGCCCTTCTTGATGCCCTGCAGCTGATCGCCGCCGCGCGCCAGGGTCAGCAGGACGAACGTGTCGACCATGTTGGCCACCGTCACCTCGGACTGACCGACGCCGACGGTCTCGATGATGATCACGTCGAAACCGGCGGCCTCCAACAACACCACCGTCTCGCGGGTGGCCTTTGCTACGCCGCCCAGCGTGCCGGACGTCGGCGACGGGCGGATGTACGCGTCCGGGTGCACGGCCAGGCGCGCCATCCGGGTCTTGTCGCCGAGGATCGATCCGCCGCTGCGCGTCGACGACGGGTCGACGGCCAATACCGCCACCCGGTGGCCGTGCTCGATCAGGTGCATGCCGAGGGCCTCGATGGTGGTCGACTTGCCTACCCCGGGTGTTCCGGTGATGCCGACGCGATGTGCGTTGCCCGCGTCGGGCGTCAGCTCCAGCAGCAGCCGCTGCGCCTTCTCGTGATGATCGGCGCGGGTGGACTCCAGCAGCGTGATGGCCCGTGGCAGCGCCGCCCTGTCGCCACGGCGAACGGCGTCGGCCAGGTCGTCGACGGAATCGCTCTTGCGGCCGGCCATCTAGTCGAGCGGGTAACCCAGACGCTCGGCCAGCTTGTGCAGCAGACCGATCGCGGCGTCGGCGATCACCGTCCCGGGCGGGAAGATGGCGGCGGCCCCGGCCTGGTACAGCTCGTCGAAGTCACCGGGCGGGATGACGCCACCGACCACGATCATGATGTCGGGCCGTCCCACCTCGGCGAGCGCGTCGCGCAGCGCCGGCACCAGCGTCAGGTGGCCGGCGGCCAGCGACGAGACACCGACGACGTGCACGTCGTTGTCGGCGGCCTGCCGGGCCACCTCCTCGGGCGTGGAGAACAGCGAGCCGACGTCGACGTCGAAGCCCAGGTCGGCAAAGGCCGTCGCGATCACCTTCTGACCGCGGTCGTGACCGTCCTGACCCATCTTCGCCACGAGAATTCTCGGCCGTCGGCCGTCGGCCTCGGCGAACTTCTCGACCAGTTCCGTGGCGGTTGCGATGTTGGGGGCCTTTCCGGCTTCGTCGCGGTAAACACCGGCGATCGTGCGGATCTCCGCCTGGTGCCGGCCGTATACCTTTTCCAGCGCGTCGGAGATCTCCCCGACCGTCGCCTTGGCCCGGGCGGCGTTGATCGCCAGCGCCAGCAGATTATTACCCAGCCCGTCCTCGCCGGCGCGGCCGTGTGCCGCGGCCGCCCGGGACAGGTCGGCCAGCGCGGCCTCGACGGCGGATTGGTCGCGGCTGGCCCGCAGCTCCTTGAGCTTGGCCAGCTGCTCGGCGCGCACGCGGCTGTTCTCGACCTTGAGGACCTCGACCTCCTGGTCCTCCTCGACCTGATATTTGTTGACGCCGATCACCGGCTGCATCCCGGAGTCGATGCGGGCCTGGGTGCGCGCGGCCGCCTCCTCGATGCGCAGCTTCGGGATGCCGTCGCTGATGGCCTGGGCCATGCCGCCGTGCTCGGCGACCTCGGCGATGTGGGCGCGGGCCTTCTGCGCGAGCTGATGGGTCAGCCACTCCACGTAATACGAACCGCCCCAGGGGTCGATGGGCCGCGTGGTGCCCGACTCCTGCTGCAGCAGCAGCTGGGTGTTGCGCGCGATCCGCGCCGAGAAGTCGGTGGGCAGCGCCAGCGCCTCGTCGAGGGCGTTGGTGTGCAGGGACTGGGTGTGGCCCTGGGTGGCGGCCATCGCCTCGATACAGGTGCGCGCCACGTTGTTGAAGGCGTCCTGCGCGGTCAGCGACCAGCCGGACGTCTGCGAATGCGTGCGCAGCGAAAGCGATTTCGCGTTCTTCGGGTTGAACTGGGCGACCAGCTCGCTCCACAGCAGCCGGCCGGCCCGCAGCTTGGCGACCTCCATGAAGAAGTTCATGCCGATGCCCCAGAAGAACGACAGGCGCGGCGCGAACTTGTCGATGTCCAGGTCGGCGTCCAGGCCCGCCTTGATGTAGTCGACGCCGTCGGCCAGGGTGTAGGCGAGTTCCAAATCGGCTGTGGCGCCGGCCTCTTGGATGTGGTAGCCGGAGATCGAGATGGAGTTGAACTTCGGCATCTTGGCACTGGTGTAGCCGAAGATGTCGGAGATGATGCGCATCGACGGCTTGGGCGGATAGATGTAGGTGTTGCGCACCATGAATTCTTTGAGGATGTCGTTCTGAATGGTGCCGGCCAGCTTCTCCGGCGGCACGCCCTGCTCCTCGGCCGCCACCACGTACAACGCCAGGATCGGCAACACCGCACCGTTCATCGTCATCGACACGGACACCGTCGACAGGTCGATGCCGTCGAACAGCTGGCGCATGTCGAGAATGGAATCGATTGCCACGCCGGCCATTCCGACGTCGCCCTGGACGCGGGGGTGGTCCGAGTCGTATCCGCGGTGGGTGGCCAGGTCGAAGGCCACCGACAGGCCCTTCTGGCCGGCGGCCAGGTTGCGGCGGTAGAACGCATTCGACTCCGCCGCGGTGGAGAACCCGGCGTACTGGCGGATGGTCCACGGCTGATTGACGTACATCGTGGGGTACGGGCCGCGCAGGAACGGCGGTTCGCCCGGGAAGCTGTTCAGCGGGTAGCCGCTCGCCACGGCGGCGGCCCGGTCGGCGCCGATGTACACCGGCTTGACGGCGATGTCTTCGGGCGTGTGCCATTCGAGCTGATCGGGCGTGTACCAGTGCGCGGCCGCCGTTGCGGCGACGTGCTCGCGCACGGCGGCCTCGGTGGGCGGCGGCAGCGGCCGGTCGCCGTCCAGCGGGATTTCGGCGAAGTTGCCGATCACAGGTGCGGTTGTGGTCATTGCGGCTACGCTCCCAGTCGAGTGAGCAGGTTCGAAAGGGCTTCGACCGCATTGATTTTCGCGGTCAGGAACTCGTCGGGCCGGTGCTCGGCGTCGCCCAGGGCCTTTTCGGGTCCGGCCAGGTAGACCCGCGCCACCCCGGCGGCCCGCGCCGCCTCGACGATCGCCGCGGCCCCCTCCCCGTAGCGCTTGTCGGTGCCGCAGATAACGGCCGCGCCGGGCGACCCGGCGTCGGCGACGGCCTTTGCGACGCCCGTGGCGTCGACGGTTCCGGGGTTGACGGCTTCGATGCCGCCCGACGCCAGCAGGTTGGCGGCGAAGGTGGCGCGGATGTTGTGCTCGGCCAGCGGACCCAGCGGCAGCAGCAGCACCCGCGGTCGCGCGCCGGTGCGGGCCAGGAACGCATCGGAGCGATCGCGTAGCGCCTCGAACGCGGCGGCATACCGCCGCAGGTTGCCGGCGGCCAGCGGCGAACCTGGCGAATCTTCTTGCGGCAGAGCCGGCTCCGTCAGATTCGGGAACTCGTTGACACCGGTGATCGCGGTGCGCCGATGCGCGATGTCGTCGGCGCGTCGCGCGGCCACTTCGGCGATCTGGCCGGCGACGTAGTCGCGCGCGTCGACGAAACCGCCGTGGGCCTCGATGGCCTGGAAGTGCTCCCAGGCCCGCTCGGCGAGCCGCGCGGTGAGGTCTTCGACGAACCAGGACCCGCCGGCGGGGTCCAGCACCCGGCCGACGTGCGACTCCTCCAGAAGCAGCAACTGGGTGTTTCGGGCGATCCGGCGCGCGAAGCTTCTCGCCGTGCCCGGGAAGCCGCCCGGGATCGCCACGTCGAACGGCAGCACCAGCACGGTGTCGGCGCCGCCGACGCCCGCACCGAACGCGGCCAGCGTGCAGCGCAGCATGTTCACCCACGGGTCGCGCTGGGTCATCATCGGCAGCGACGTCTCGGCGTGCACGGTGACGGCGCCGCCGTCCGGGTCGCCGACGACCTCGGCGACCCGCGCCCACAGGCGGCGCAACGCCCGCATCTTGGCGAGCGTGACGAATTGGTCGTCGTCGGCGGCCAGCCGGAAGCTGATCTGCCGCAACGCCTCGCCGACCGGCAGGCCCGATTCGGTGAGCCGCCGCAGATAGTCCACCCCGGCGGCCACGGTGCCGGCCAGCTCCCAGGTCGCGTTGGCGCCCAGGTTGTGGAAGGCCGGGCCGTCGACGGTGATCGCACGCACGCCGCGCTCTCGGGCCGCCCGCTTGGCGACCGTGACGACCTCGTCGAGCGCCGGCGTGGGACGGTCACTCAGCGCCGCGGTGAGCGGGTCGCCGCCCAGGTCGATCGACAGGAGTTCGCGCTGATCTCCCTCCACGCGGGCCGCCATCGCCAACATCGCGTCGGCGGCCGTCGAGTAGTCGGCGCCCGCATCGATGATGACCGGCACCATGCTCAGGTACACCCCGGCCAGGCTTTCCTCGAGCTGGTCGGTGGTCACGCCGGACTCCCCCACCCGCAGGACCAGCGCGCTCGCCCCGTTGCCCAGCGCGTCCAGCACCGCGGCGTTGACGTCCTTGGCCGCCACCCCGGCGACGCGGTCGGTCGGGAACGCCTCGGCCACCTTCCAGCCGGACTTGACGTCGCGCAGCGCGTCGGCGCCCCGCAGGTACGGCCACTCGCCCGGCAGCGGCGGTTCCGGCAGCTCGTCCAGCGCGGTGTACAGCGCCCGGATGGCGATGCCGTCATAGGTCGGGGTTTCCAGCAGCCGCTCGGGCTGGTCCCCGAGCTCCTCGGGGTCTTTCCGGGTGCTTTTCGATAGCACGCCGGCGACCGCGCTGCGCCAACGCCCGCGAACCTGTTCTAGTTCGGCGAGCTCGGGTACATCAATGGACACCGATTGCTCCCTTTTTCCCAGCAAATGGGGCCTGCGACTTACTAATGAGGCTAGTTGATCGGGCCTGTGGGCAGAAAACCGCGCGGCGCGACGAACGCGGCGGCGCGCCGATGAAACGCCAGCCTCGGGAAACGAGTTATTCACCTGGGCCCCGTAACCTTTACAGGCGTGACGGCTTCCGCCACCTGCAGAATCAACCGGACTCTGCGCGACCTCGCCGGCGCGCTGGGCGCAACCGCGCGTCTGCTGTCGCGGCCCCGGGCAATCGCCACAGTGGTCGGTATCACACTGCTGATCGTCGCCGCGTCATGGCTCCCGCTGCCCACGCCCGTGCAGATGCGCGACTGGGCACAGTCGGTCGGCCCCTGGTTTCCGCTGGCGTTCCTGGCCGCGCACATCGTGGCGACCGTGGTACCGGTCCCCCGCACGGCCTTCACCCTGGCCGCCGGCCTGCTGTTCGGCCCGCTGCTCGGTGTGGCGCTGGCCGTCGGGGCCAGCACCGCGAGCGCGGTGATCGCGATGCTGCTGGTGCGGGCGGCCGGGTGGCGGTTGAACCGCCTGGTGCGCCACCGGTCGATCGACACGGTCGACGAACGCCTGCGCCAACGGGGTTGGCTGGCCATCCTGTCGCTGCGGCTGATTCCCGCCGTGCCGTTCTCCGCGATCAACTACGCCGCCGGCGCGTCGACGGTGCGCCTGCTGCCGTACACGCTGGCGACGCTGGGCGGCCTGCTGCCCGGCACCGCCGCCGTGGTGATCCTCGGAGACGCCCTCGCCGGACACCCCAACTCGCTGCTGTACCTCGTCTCGCTGTGCACGGCGACGCTGGGTTTGACGGGCTTGATCATCGAGATCCGCCATTTCCGCCGGCACCATCGCCGGGCAGACAGTCCCGTCGACGACGAGCCCTCCCCCCAGCCGGCCACCGTTCGCTGACCAGATCTCGCTAATCGCCACGGCCGCTGGGCCGAAGCTGGCAAGCTGGGGCCTCAGAGACCTACCGGCATCGCGCGCTCAAGGGGGGGTGTTGGCCGGAACCCACGTGCAGTATCCGCTGCCACAACGCTCCAGGATGCATTCCGCGTTGCTGGCGATCGCGGCGTTGTTCTGCGCCATGGCCTTCGTCGCCGCGGTGTCCCAGCTGTCCAGGAACGACGGCGCCCGCTCCCTCGCCCCACCGCCCGCCCTGGCACCGATCGACCTGCCCGCATCGAGCGCTATCGGCCCCGGCGCGGGCATCTTCGTCGAGTACGCCGACGGGTCGGGCGGAATGGGTTGCACCGCGGGATTTTTGGTGCACACCGCCGCCGGCGAGACCGGGGTGCTGACGGCCGGTCACTGCAACCGCCCGGGCGGGCCCGGCAAGGTGACGATGAACCTGGGCGGCGTCCTCCCCTACGCGACGGTCGGCACGTTCAGCCAGACGGTCAACGAGGGTGTGCACAAGGAGCAGCACGACATCGGCCTGGTCCTGCTCAACGGCGAAAGCGTCCCGCAGAGCGCGGCCATCGGGGCCTCCCTGCCGGTCGCGGGCGTCGCCACCAACCTGCAGATCGGCCAGGAACTCTGCAAGTTCGGCATGGGTTCCGGCGAGGCCACCTGCGGCCCGATCACGGAAGTCACCAAGAGCAAGGTCGTGTTCTTGGCGCCCGGCCAATGCGGCGACTCCGGCGGGCCGGTCTACCTCAACGACGGCGACGGCACCGTGCGCGCCGTCGGCATCCTCATCCGCGGGGGTGTCCCCGACCCGCCGAAGCCGGGATGTTCGGCCCCGGCGAGGTTCTCGGTGGCCGAGCTTGTCCAGCCCTGGCTGGACAAGTGGCGGCTGACCACCGTGACCGCGGTGTCGTCCGCGGCCGGCTGAAAGTTCGCCCACCGCAAGGATCTTCAGGCTGGCTTCAGGCTCGCTTCCTAACGTCGCGGACGTCGCGGTGCGCGGGACGCTATTGCGCACCCGACGGGGATCGATCGCCGACAGAAAGGGAGAGATGGGCCCAGTGAAGATCAAACAACTCATCGCCGGTTCGCTGCTGGCGGGCGCCCTCGGGGCGACCGCGGCCGGCTTCGGCGCCGCGGTGGCCAGCGCGGATCCGCCCCCGCCCCCGCCGCCGGGACAACCCTGGGGGCCGGGACCGGGTGGGCCCGGTGGGCCACCGCCGCCGCCCGGACCACCGGGCGGACCGCCGCCGCCGGGGGCTCCGGGTGGACCCTTCCGCCCGCCACCGCCGGGGTTCTAGTGCCGGGCGTGCGCTAGCGGCACCGAGCGGTGGCCGCCTCGACCCGGGGTGGTCACCGCTCGGCGCTCGGGTCGACGGCAGCGACGACCGGCAGGGTGAGGCGGAACTCGGCACCGCCGTCGCGCGGCACGCACACCAGCTCTCCGCCGTGGGCTCGGGCCAGCGCCCGGGCGATCGGCAGCCCGAGCCCTGCGCCGCCGTGATCTCGGGCGCGGCCGGCGTCCAGGCGCACCAGGCGCTCGAAGATCCGCTCGCGCTCCTCGTCGGGAATCCCTGGGCCGCTGTCGGTGACAGTCACCGCGGCGGCGCCGTCGTCGCGCCGGACGTCGATCGTGATGGTGCCGCCGGCCGGTGTGTAGCGGCGTGCGTTGTCGAGCAGATTGGACAGGATCTGCGCGAGCCGGGTGGGGTCCGCGTTGACGGCGAGGTCGGCCACGCCGGTGCGGCTGATCGCGAGTTGCGGCGCGAGCATCGCGGCCCGGTCGGCTTCGGCGTCCGCGATCGCGGCCAGGTCGACCTCGCGGGTGTCCAACGGCAGGCCCGCGTCGATGCGGCTCAGATCGAGCATGTCCGAGACGAGCCGGCCGGCGCGGCGGGCGTCGGACAGCAACAGGCTGGCCCGGCGGTACTGACCCTGCGCCGTGTCGTCGCCCTGATCCGCGGCGGAGGCGTTGTTGACGAGCTGTTCGGCGGCGACCTGAATCCCGGCGATCGGGGTCCGCAACTCGTGGGCGGCGTCGACGAGGAAGCGCCGGGTCGCGGTCTCGGCCCGCTGGGCGGTGTCCGCGGCCCGCTGGGCCCGGTTTTCGGAAGCCTCCAACGCGTCCAGCATCCCGTCGAAAGCGGTTGCGGCGCGCCCCAATTCGGTGTCGGCCCGGTCCGGGCGCAGCCGTCGCCCGCGATCGCCCGTCCTGATGTCGTTCGCCAGCGCCGTCAGCCGGTCCAACGGGCGCAACGCCACCCGACTGACCGCCACCAACAACAGCGCCGCGGTCAGGAGCGTCACCACGCCGGCCCCGATCATCAGCAGGCGCAGCTGGTGCGTCACCTGGGTGGTTTGCGTCGTGTCGGCGACCAGGATCACCCGGGAGCCATCCGGCAGCGGGCGCACGACGGCCGTCGCGGTGGCATCCGGCGGGGGCGGCGGGGGCGGCGGCGGCCAGGGTGCGACGCCGGGCGGCGGGAAGTTCGGGCCGGGCGCGAACGGCGGCGGCGGAGCGAACGGCGGCGGGGGCGGAAAGGGCAGCGGGACAACGGGACCCGCGACGGTATCGGGGCTGATGCCGCGGTCGCCGTACGTTGCGCCGTCGGCGGTGACCAGCAGTGCCCGTACGCCGCCGCCGTTGAGTTCGGCGGCCAGCAGGTCGGGTGACGTGTGTGCGACGTCCAGCGCCTCGGCCCGGGATGCCGCGGCGAGGAGCCGGTCGTGCAGGTTTCTGCGGGCGAGGACGCCCAGGCTGAGGTCGACGGTCACGCCGAGCACCACCAGCAGCAGGGCGAGCAACGCCACCACCACCAGCGTCACCCGGCGCTGCAGGGACGGGGTCCGAGTCGTGGACGCGGCCGTCATGATCGCCGCGGCTGCAACCGGTAGCCGATGCCGCGCACGGTGTGCAGGATCCGCGGCCCGTGGGCTTCGAGTTTGCGCCGCAATCCACTGATATGCACCTGCACCAGGTTCGGATCGTAGGCGTCGTACCCCCAGACCCCGTTCAGGATCTGGCCGGCGCTGACGATGCGGCCGCGCTGTTCCACCAGGAAGGCCAACAGCCGCAGTTCGGTTGCGGTCAGGTCGAGGCGGCTACCACCGCGCGCGGCCACGCCCGCGTCGGCGTCCAGCATCAGATCCCCGACCTGGACAACCTGCGGCAGCCGTCCGCGCCGGCGCAACACCGCCCCGACGCGCGACACCAGTTCGGCCAGCTCGAACGGTTTGATCACGTAGTCGTCGGCCCCACCGTCCAACCCGCGCAGCCGATCCTGCAGGCCGTCCCGCGCCGTGATCAAGACGATCCCCACGTCGCCCCAGCCGCGGATGACGTCGATCAGGTCGAATCCGTCGCGTCCCGGCAGCATGACGTCGAGCACCACCAGGTCCGGCCGCAGCCCATCGAGCACCTCCTCCAAACCGTCACCGTCACAACGACCCTCGGTGTGATAGCCGATGTCGGTCAGCGCTTCGCTGACCATCTCCCGGATCGTCTCCGAGTCCTCGACCACCAGAATCCGCGGCGTGCCGACGCTGAAGTGGCCGGCGGCCGGGCGCGGGCAGTTCGTCATGACTCCATTGTGAGCGCCGGTGCTGAAACCAACCTGAAGCCGCCGCGGTGCCCCTTCCGTCCCGGCAATCCCAGATTTATCAGGAACGCCGGGATGTGACCAGGTGCCCGCCTCTGAGCGACAATCCGCCCCCGGCAGGGCCATTTCGCGTTTGTCGCTGCGAGGCGGGCACAACGCCGCTGCCCTTCGCTGGTGACAGGAGTGACGGACGGGGCCGCAGTTTCTTCAGGTCCACTTCAGATGCGGCCCCTACCGTCCGAAGCCATGACCACAAACGAGGAGATCGACACCAATCCGCCGCCGCCCCGGCAACCACGTGAACCCCGCCGCTACGCCACCGGTGTCGTGGTCGGCGCCGGGGTGGCGGGCGCGCTGATCGGCGCGATCGGCACCATCGCGGCCATCGCCTTCGCCTGGATCATCAGCGCGGGCCCGCCCGGTCCGCCGCCGCTGCCGGGTCCGCCGCCGATGATGGGACTGCATCAGGGTCCACCGCCGCCGCCGATGGGTGGGCCCATGCCCGGGGGTTTCGGGTTCGCGCCGCCACCCGCGCCGCCCGGGCCGCCGCGAGGCTTGGTCCCGCCGCCGGGCGAGGCCTTCCCGCCACCGCCGCCGCCCTCCGCTGCCCCGCACAGCTGACCGGCCTGCCGCCGTCGCGATCCGGCGAATCGTGGCGGCGGCAGCCGTCTCGCCAGTAGCGTCTGAAGTCACCGACATCCGACGACCGTGGGGAGCCGCATGACCTCGGACAGCATCGGAACCCGCCGCTTTCCCGCCGGCGTCGCCATCGTCGCCGGGCTGGCCGGCCTGGTACTCGGCGTCCTCGCCACCCTCGCGATCACCGGGTTGGTGTGGACGGTCCGGGTTCAGCTTCCCCCGCCGCCATACCCGCCGCCGCTGTCGTCACAGTCGGCGGGCGGAGGCGGGTGCATCTACACCTCACCGCCATTGCCGACGTCCGCGCCGGCCGTCGTGCCCGCGCCGCCGTTGCCGCCGGCGCCCCACGCGTAACGGTGCCCTCACTTTCCGAGCTCGCCGGACGCCTGCTTCGGTCGCGTCGACTGGTGCGCGCGCCGATCTGGCTCTTCAAGGCCCGCGCGGGCGCGCTGTTCGGCTCCCGCATGCTGATGCTCGAACACACCGGTCGCACCTCGGGCGCGCGGCGCTACGCCGTCCTCGAAGTCGTCGACCACCCCGCCCCGGGCTCCTACGTGGTGGCCTCCGGCTTCGGCCGAAAAGCGCAGTGGTTCCGCAACATTGAAGCCAATCCGCGGGTGCGGGTCTACACCGGCAGTCGTGCCCCAAGACGAGCCACGGCACGCGTGATGGCCCAGGACGAGGTGGACCGCGCCCTGGCCGCCTACCGCAGCCGTCACCCGAAAGCGTGGGAGCGGATGCGGCCCGTGCTGGAGGACACGCTCGGCGCGTCGATCACCGACACCGGCGCCCCGCTGCCGTTGGTCGAGCTGCGCCTCGACTAGGCGCGGTCGGGACCCTTCGCCGTCATCACGGCGAAGGTCACCAGGAACGCCGCCGCCGGAAGCGCGTTGGCGACCTTGTCCCGGACCCGGATGTGCGCGCCGAGCGCCAAGACGAAATAGAGCGTCAACATCGCGGTGGTCAGCCTCGCCAGCGCGGGGAAACGGGTGACCGACAGCAGGCCCACCGCGGCGGCCGCCTTCACCACCGGCAGCACGGGCCGAACGTTTTCCGGCAGCCCGACGTCATCCAGAACCTTTTTGATCGGGGCCACCTGGACGCCGCACAACACCGCGTCGACTGCATGGAACGCGCCTAGCGCGACGTACGTCTTCGGCGACGTGAAAACGCTCATGGAGCAATCCTATTGGGTCAATTGCGGCGGTGCCCCCGGCATAGTGCCATCCACCGGCTGGCGGGCGCTCGCCTCGGCCTTGGCCACCGCCTGCGCGATCGCGGGATCGGTTTCGGTGGAGAACCAGTCGGCGACGTCGGCGTCATCGTCGGCGCTGTGCTTGGGTGCGTCCTCGACCGGTGACGGCTGGAATCTGAACACGCCGTCCTCGCCGGGGGTACCCAGGAGTTTGGTGAATCCCTGCAACGCCGCGCTGAAGTCGCTGGGCACCACCCAGACCTTGTTGGCGTCACCGCGCGCCATCTCCGGCAGCGTCTGCAGGTACTGGTAGGCCAGCATCTCCGGGGTGGGCCTGCCGGCCTTGATCGCGGCGAAGGTCTTCTCGATGGCCTTGGCCTGCCCCTGCGCCCGCAGGTAAGCCGCGGCGCGCTCACCCTGGGCCCGCAGCATCCGGGACTGCCGGTCGGCCTCGGCGGCCAGGATCGCGGCCTGTTTGGCGCCCTCAGCCGCCAGGATCTGCGCCTGCTTGGCGCCCTCGGCCTGTGTGATCGCGGCCTGCCGGTTCCCTTCGGCGGTCAGGATCATCGCCCGCTTCTCACGGTCGGCCTTCATCTGCTTTTCCATCGACGCCTGGATCGACGGCGGCGGGTCGATGCTGCGCAGCTCGACCCGCGCGACCCGCAGGCCCCAGCGGCCGGTCGCCTCGTCGAGGACGCCGCGCAGCTGGCCGTTGATCATGTCGCGGGAGGTAAGCGTCTGCTCGAGCGTCATCCCGCCGACCACGTTGCGCAGGGTGGTGGTGGTGAGCTGCTCGACGCCGACGATGTAGTTGCTGATCTCGTAGACGGCGGCCTGCGGGACGGTGACCTGGAAGTAGACCACGGTGTCGATGTTCAGCGTCAGGTTGTCCTCGGTGATGACCGGCTGCGGCGGGAACGACACCACCCGCTCACGTAGGTCCACCCGGGCGCGCACCCGGTCGATGAACGGGACCAACAGCGTCAGCTGACCGCTGACCGTCCGGCTATATCGCCCCAGCCGCTCGATCACCGCGGCCTCGGCCTGCGGTATCAGGGCGACCGACTTGGCCACCACGATTATGGCGAATATCACCAGGACGGCTAACAACACCAAACCAGCAACCGCACCTTGCACGGGAGTTCCTCTCTCTCACAGCGTCTCTCGCATCCGTTATGGATTGCTCCTGAAGACGACCGCCGTGGCGCCATCGATCTGCAGGACGGTCACCGACTCCCCCGGTTCGTAGACATCGCCCTCGTTGAGCGGACGCGCCGTCCACACCTCGCCGTCGAGCTTCACCTGACCCTCGTCGCGGCCGATCCGCTCGAGCACCAGCGCCTTCTTGCCCTCCAGCGCCTCGATACCCAGCCGCGGCGCGTGCGCCGGTGTCAGCCGCCGCCGCAGCGCAGGGCGCACCAGCACCAACAGCAGGACGGAGACGATGAGGAACACCGTGCCGTTCGCCCAGCCGGGCCAGTCCGTCAGCCAACTTGTGATTGCCGCCGCCAGCGCCCCGCCGCCGAGCATCACCAAAAACATATGGCCGGTGAGCGCCTCCGCACCGGCAAGCACCAGCGCGAATATCAGCCAAAGCACCGCAGCGTGCATGCGGTCAGAATACGCGTGATCCGCCTTTGCCGGGCAAAACAACTACACTGCGGAATCGTGTGGTGTCCCAGTGTCTCGCTGTCCCTGTGGGCCAATGCCTGGCTCGCGGGCAAGGCCGCGCCCGACGACGTGTTGGACGCGTTATCGGTATGGGCTCCAAAGCAATCGGTCACCGCGTATGATGCGGTCGCCGCCGGCCACACCGGGCTGCCGTGGCCGGATGTGAACGACGCCGGGACGGTGACGCTGCTGCAGACGCTGCGCGCCGCGGTCGGCCGATCGACACCCTCCGCGGACGGCGCGGGGCGGCTGGTCGGAACCATCAATGTGCTTTTGCCCGTGCCCGGCGATGTGCGCGGGCTTGCCCCGGGGACGCAGTTCGAGCGCGACGCCCTGGCCGCCGGCGAAGCGATCATCGTCGCCAATCCCAACGATTCCGCCGCCGCCGTCGGGCTGGTCCCCGAGTTCTCCTACGACGAAGACGCGGCGGACTTCCCGGAATTGTGCGCGCTGTCCTGGACCGTGTACTCGCTGCCCGGTGCGCCGGTGCTCGACCACCACGAGCTCGGGGACGCCGAATACACGCTGCGGTCTGCGGTCCGATCGGCCGCCGACGCGCTCGGCGCGATCGGCCTCGGATCGGCCGCGGCCGACGTCGAGGATCCGCGCGGACTCGTCGAGCAGTTGCTGGAATCCGCACGGCAACACCGGATTCCCGACCATGCGCCGTCCCGCGCGTTGCGGGTGCTGGAGAACGCCGCCCACGTCGACGCCATCATCGCGGTCAGCGCCGGACTGAGCCGCTCCCCCGACTCGCCGGATCGGTTCACCGCGCCGGTGGTCGCCGTTCCGGAACCGTTCGGCACGCAATCGTCTTCGGAGGCACGCATCGCCAGTGACGCGCTGCGGCCGTTGACCGCCGTCGTGCGGTCGGCGCGAATGGCCGCCGTCACCGCGATCCTGCACTCCGCGTGGGCTGACTAGCCGGCTTCGGCCGCGGCGCAGTGCGGCGGACGGCACGGCGCGCCGTCGACGCTGGCGAGACAACCGGGCGCAGGGTCGGGGCCGGTCACCCTGGTGGGGGCGCGGCCGGTGCGCAGCTCGTCGATCAAATCGGCTGCGAGCCGGGCGAATCGGCGATCGGCGTTGGGTGTGGCGGCCCGGGCGAACGCCAGACCTGCCGCCTCGGCCTGGGATCGCAATTCCTCGTCGAGATCCCACACCACCTCGATGTGGTCGGCGACGAACCCGATCGGGCAGACGACGACGGCCGTCGTGCCCGAGGCGGCCAGCGCCGCGAGATGGTCCTCGACGCTGGGCTCCAGCCACGGCACCTGCGGCGGCCCGGACCGCGATTGCCACGCGAGATCGAAGTCGGCGTAGTTGGCCGCGGCGGCGACCAGCCTTGCGGCGTAAGCGACTTGGCGACTGTAAAGCCTGGGGCCGAGGCGCTGGTCGGCGGCCACCGGCACCGAATGCGCGGTGAACACCAGGCGGGCGCCCTCGGGCACCGTCCGCGCGGCGGCCCCGACGGTGCCGGCGAACATCTCGACGAACAGCGGGTGGTCGAAGTACGGGCGCAGCTTGACCAGCTCGGGCGCGTCCGGCCCGGCGGCCTGCCGCGCCCGGGCGATGTCCTCGGTGTACTGCGTGCAGCTGGAGTAGCCGCTCCACGCCGACGTGGTGAACACCGCGGCGCGGCGAACCCCGTTGTCCCGCATGGTCGCAACGGTGTCTTCGACGTAAGGTTCCCAGTTGCGGTTGCCGAAGTAAATGGGCAGGTCCAGTTCCGCCCGCAGCTCGCCGATCAGGGCGCGGTTGATGCCGTTGATCGGTGACACCCCGCCGAAATGCAGGTAGTGCTGGGCGACGTCGTCGAGGCGTTCGGGCGGCACGTTGCGGCCGCGGGTGACGTTTTCCAGGAACGGCCGTACCTGCTCGGGGCCCTCCGGCCCGCCGAAGGACAGCAGCAGGACGGCGTCGAATTCCATTGGCGATTAAAGCAGTTGGGTGCTGGCGCCGCCGTCGGCGAAGATGATCGTGCCGGTGGTGGCCGGCAGCCAGTCCGAAAGCAGGGCGCACACCGTCTTCGCCACGGGCGTGGGGTCCTTCATGTTCCACCCGATCGGCGCCCGCTGGTCCCAGCCCTCTTCCAGTAGCTGCATCTGGGCGCCGGCCTCCTCGCCGAGCGCACCGCCGACGATGGCGGACATCGCCAGGGTCCGGATCGGCCCCGCCGCAACCAGATTCGAGCGAACACCGAACTTGCCGGCCTCGCGGGCCACGAACCGGTTGACCGATTCGAGCGCGCTCTTGGCCACCGTCATCCAGTTGTAGGCCGGCATGGCCCGGCTCGGGTCGAAGTCCATGCCGACGATGGACCCGCCGGGGTTCATGATCGGCAGCAGCGCCTTGGCCAGGGAGGCATACGAGTAGGCGGAGATGTGGATGCCTTTGGAGACGTCCTCGTAGGGCGCGTCGAAGAACGGGTTGATGCCCATCCCGGTCTGCGGCATGAAGCCGATCGAGTGCACCACGCCGTCGAGCTTGTTGCCCTCACCGATCTCGGCGGTGACCCGCTCGGCGAGCGTGTCCAGGTGCTTCTCGTTCTGCACGTCGAGTTCGATCAGCGGGGCCTTCTCCGGCAACCGGTCCGCGATGCGCTGGATCAGCCGCAGCCGGTCGAACCCGGTGAGCACCAACTGCGCCCCCGCCTCCTGGGCGACCTTGGCGATGTGAAACGCGATCGACGAGTCGGTGATGATCCCGCTGACCAGAACCCGTTTGCCCTCGAGCAGTCCTGCCATGTCCGTCCTTAATGTCGATGTGTCGGGGCCGAATTCAGTGGCCCATGCCCATGCCGCCGTCAACCGGGATGACCGCGCCGGCGATGTAGCCCGCATCCTCGGACGCCAGGAAGCTGACCGCCCCCGCGACGTCCTCGGCGGTGCCGACCCGCTTGGCCGGGATGAATTCCAGTGCGCCCGCCTGGATCCGCTCGTCGAGCGCGCGGGTCATCTCGGTGTCGATGTAGCCGGGGGCGACCACGTTGGCGGTCACCCCGGCCTTGGACAGCTCGCGGGAAATCGAGCGCGCCATGCCGATCAGGCCGGCCTTGGCGGCCGCGTAGTTGGCCTGGTTGCCGATGCCCCACATGCCCGACACCGACCCGATGAAGATGATGCGGCCGAACCGCTTGCGCTGCATGCTCCGCGACGCCCGCTGGGCCACCCGGAACGCCCCGGTGAGGTTCGCGTTGATGACCTCGGTGAAGCGCTCCTCGGTCATCCGGATCAGGAAGGCGTCTTTGGAGATGCCGGCATTGGACACCAGCACCTCGACGGGCCCCTGGTGCTCCTCGACCTCTTTGAACGCCCGGTCGACGGCCTCGTTGTCGGTCACGTCACACACCACGCCGAACAGCCCCTCGGGCGCCCCGGATCCGCGGTGGGTGACGGCCACCTTGTGGCCATCGGCGGCCAGCCGCTGCGCGATCGCCAGTCCGATGCCCCGGTTTCCGCCCGTCACCAGGACTGAGCGGGATACGAATGCGGGTTTGCCGCCGGTGGCGGCACTTTCGGTGGTGTTCTCGGTGGCCGTGTCAGTCACCCCGCCAACCTAGCGCCTTGCCGTGGTCGCCCCGAAATCGCCCCGGGCTGAAATGTCCCTCCTACCAGGCCGCGGTCGTAACGCTGTGGCGAGATATCGAACGAAAATCCGCCACCAGGTTACGACCGCCTCGACTTGTCGGTGTGACTCAGCACACTTTCGCCATGACGGATCCTTTCGTGGGCAGTGAAGCCCGCGCCGCGCGGCTGGTGACTCGCCATGAGCTCCGAACTCGGTACATTGCGCTGCACCGGGACGTCTACATGCCCAGAGATACGGAATTGACCGCTGTGTTGCGCGCCAAGGCGTCCTGGCTGCGATCGCGGCGACGAGGCATCCTGGCAGGCTTCTCGGCCGCCGCGCTCCATGGTGCTCGCTGGATCGACCCCGGCGCGACTGCCGAGATCATCGATTGCAACCGCCGACGGGCCGCGGGAGTGCGGGTCTGGGAAGAGCGCGTCGAAGCCGACGAGATCACGGTCGTCGACGGGATGCGTGTCACTACGCCGGCCCGTACGGCCCTTGACCTGGCGAAGCGCCATCCGAAGGAAACCGCAGTCGCCGCCATCGATGCCCTCGTGCAGGCGACCGACCTGAAGATGGCCGACGTCGAGCCCCTACTCGAGCGGTATCGGGGGCGCCGGGGAATGAAAGCTGCTCGCCTCGCCCTCGGACTCGTCGACGGTGGGGCGCAATCGCCCAAGGAGACCTGGTTGCGGCTGCTGTTGATTGTGGCCGGGTTTCCGGCTCCGCAGACACAGATCCCTGTGCTCAACGAATGGGGCTGCGTCGTGGCGTATTTGGACATGGGCTGGGACGACATCAAGGTCGCTGTCGAGTATGACGGCGATCAGCATCGCTCGAGTCGCTATCAATACGTCAAGGACGTCCGCCGGCTGGAGATGCTCGAGCGTCACGGGTGGATTGTCGTCAGAGTCATCGCCGAACATCACCGCGACGAAATAATCCGCCGGGTCAGCGAGGCGCGCGCTTCGCGAATGTAACCACACTGCGAAAATCCGGGCCGGCAATCGCAGCCAGCTTACGCTCGCGGGCTGGAACCCTAATTACGTCGGCAGGCGGCGGTTGATGAGGAGGGCGGCGAGCGCGGCGAGCGCCAACACCAGCGCCCCGAGCCGAACCCAGCCCACGCTGGCGTCGCCCTTGATGGTCTCGTAGCCGATCTGCTGCTGCAGCGTCGCGTAGACCGCCTTCAGCTCCGCCAGGCTGGCGGCGTTGTACCAACTGCCGCCGGAGAGCTCGGCGACCTTCTTCATCGTCGTGTCGTCGACGGGAACGGGCTGGCGCTGGTCGTTGATCTCGACGAAGCCGTACGGGGTGCCGAACGAGATCGTCGAGATGGGCACGCCCTGGTCCTTGGCGGTGCGCGCGGCAGTGAAGGCGCCCTTCGGGTTGTCCGGATTGGTCGGCATCGTCTCCTTGCCATCGGAGAACAGCACGATGCGCGCCGGTGGCGGCTTGTCGCCGCCGCCGATCACCGCGCCGACCGTCGCGATCGCCTGCAACGCGGTGAAGATGCCCTCCCCGGTGGCGGTGCGGTCGGCGAACTGCAACTTGTCCAGCGCGTTCTTCGTCGCGTCGCGGTTGGTCGTCGGCGACACCAGCACGGTGGCTGTGCCCGCGTACTCGATCAGCCCCAGGTTGATGCCCGGGGTCAGCTCGTCGGCGAACTGCTTGGCCGCCTCCTGCGCGGCCGCCATCCGGTTGGGCTGCACATCGGTGGCGCGCATCGACTGCGACACGTCGATCACCAGCATCACCACCGCCCGGTTGCGGGGAATGCGGACGTCGTTGGTCGGCCCCGCCATCGCGATGGTGAACAGCACCAGCGACGCCACCAGCAGGATCGCCGGCACGTGCCGCCAGCGCGAAGGACGTTGGGGCGCAACGCTTTCCAGCAGCTCCATGTTGGCGAAGCGCAGCATCCTTCGCTGCCGCGCCAGCTGCATGAGGATGTACATCGCGGCCAGCCCGAACACGACCAACAGGAACAGGAAGAACCAGGAGTGTGCGAAGCCGGACAGCGATATCGGCCCGAGCAATGGCAGTGTCATAAAACCGTCTTGGTGTGTCTGTGCGCCTCGGTCAAAGTGCCCGTCACTGCCGTCCCGCCATCGCCCCGCGCCGGCGGGACTCGACGAAGCGGACGATGTCGGCGATCCAATCGCGGTCGGTGCGCAGGGTCAGTATCGGCGCCCCGCAGCTGCGCACGGTGCGCGCCACCTCGGCGCGGTGCGCGGCGGCAGCCTTGGCAAAATCGTCGCGCAGCTGGGGATCGATGGTGAACTCGCGGGTGACCCCGGATTCGGCGTCCTGCAGCACGACGTCACCGATGTCGGGCAGCTCGACGTCGCGGGGGTCGAGCACCTCGACGGCCAGCACCTCGTGGCGGGCCGCGATCGCCCGCAGCGGGCGCATCCAGTTGATCGGCCCCAGGAAGTCGCTGATGATCACCGCCATGCCGCGGCGGCGTTCCGGACGGCGCAGCGCGTCGATGGTCGTCGCCAGATCCCCGCGCACGCCGACCGGCGCCCTCGGGGTGGTGGCGATGGTGCGCAGCAGCGTCTGTTCGTGCTGCCGCCCGGAGCGCGCCGGAACCCGAGTCGTGGTCTGGCCGTTGGAGATCAGCGCCCCGAGCCGGTTGCCGCCGCCGCTGTTGAGGAACGTGATCGCGGCAGCTGCCGCCACGGCCAGGTCGCGCTTCTCGCAGCCCACGGTGCCGAAATCGAGGCTCGCCGACATGTCGACCACCAGCCACGTCTCCAGCTCACGGTCGGCGATCATCTGCCGGACGTGGGGGTGCGTGGTGCGCGCCGTGACGGCCCAGTCCATCCTCCGGACGTCGTCACCGGGCTGGTACTCGCGCGATTCGCCCGGCTCGGAGCCCGGTCCCGGGATCAGCCCGAGATGGTCACCGTGCAGGACGCCGTCGAGCTTGCGCTTGACCGTCAGCTCGAGTTGCCGCAGCGCCGCCGCCAGCTTCGGGTCGACGATCTGCCCGCGCTGCATCGAGGGCGGGTGTGGCACCGCCGGCTGCTTGGGGTCGGTCACCGACCGCTAGCCGCGCCGGCGGGCTGCATCACCGGGGGCACCGACTGCCCCTGCTGCGGAACGGCGTTGACCTGAGGCAGGGCGACCGTCTGCAGGATCCGGTTGATGACGATCTCCGACGAGATCTCGTCGGCGAGCGCGTCGTAGGTGAGCACCAGGCGGTGCCGCAGCACGTCGGGAATGACATCGACGACATCCTGCGGAATCACGTAGTCGCGGCCACGCACCAGCGCCAGCGAGCGGGACGCGGCGATGATGCCCAGCGAGGCGCGCGGGGACGCACCGAACGAGATCCACGTCTTGACGTCGTTCATGCCAAGCTGCTCGGGATGGCGGGTGGCGGTCACGACGCGCACCACGTAGTCGACCAGCGCGTGGTGCACGAAGCCGTTAGCCGCGATGTCCTGCAGCCGCAACAAGTCGCCGGTGTTGAGGATCTGCTTGGGCTCGGGCGGCCGCACACCCATCCGGTAGATGATCTCCCGCTCTTCTTCGGGCGACGGGTAGCCGACGTTGATCTTGAACAGGAAGCGGTCCCGCTGGGCCTCGGGGAGCGGGTACACGCCCTCGTGCTCGATCGGGTTCTGGGTGGCCATCACCAGGAACGGGTTGGGCAATGGGAACCTCTTGCCGCCGATCGACACTTGGCGTTCCTGCATGACCTCCAGCAACGCCGACTGCACCTTGGCAGGCGCACGGTTGATCTCGTCGGCGAGCAGGAAGTTCACCACCACCGGGCCGAGCTCGGTGTCGAACTCCTCCTTGCCCTGCCGGTAGATGCGGGTACCGATGATGTCGGTGGGCACCAGGTCGGGCGTGAACTGGATGCGGGCGAACGTGCCGCCCACCACCTTGGCGAAGGTCTCGACGGCCAGGGTCTTGGCCACACCTGGGACACCTTCGAGCAACACGTGGCCCTTGGAGAGCAGGCCGACCAGCATCCGCTCGACGAGCTGGTCCTGGCCGACGATGATCCGCTTGACCTCGAAGATGGCCCGCTCCAGCGTGTGCACCTCCGCGGCCAGGCCATTACCACCGCCCGACGGCGCCTCATGGGCCGGCGAGCCGGCAGGACCACCCGGGCCCGAGTAACCGCTGGCGCCCTGAGGCGGCCCACCTGCTGCTGTCATCAATAACCCTCCACAGCTCATTCGGACACGACTGCTTGCACCACCACTGTCGTGGGGCCGCGACGTGCCCGCGTCCAACTATTCCAGGCCCGCCGGATTCCGTCGACGCTGGTGGTTCGCCCCCGGCATCCAGCCGGGCGACCCGCCCAGCAACGAACCTGGATCAGTACTCGATGATCCTAGTCAGGAACGGCGTCATGCCGGGCTTGCGAACCGGGCTGACGGTGACGTGACCGGCGAGGCTGGACGCCTCCAGCATCTGGCCGTTGCCCAGATACATCGTCACGTGCTGGCCGCCGTTCGGGCCGTAGAAGATCAGGTCGCCGCGCCGCGCCTGGTCGGGTGGGATGTGCCGGCCGGCGTTGTACTGGTCACCGGAGAACCGGGGAATCAGGACGCCGACGCCGGCGAAGCCGTACCGCATCAGGCCCGAGCAGTCGAAACCGGTGATGTTCGCGCCGTCGCCGACGCCCTTGCTCGGGCCGTCCAGCGAGCCACCGCCCCACGAGTAGGGCACGCCCATCTGCGAGCCCATCCGCTTGATGACGTACTCGATTGCCTGACGGCCGTAGACCCGCGGGATCTTGCCGCCCGGGTTGGTGGGGCTTGCCGCAGTGGGAGCGGGATCCCCCAGGATGTTGATTCCGAGGCCGCCCAGGAACTGCCTGCCCAGGTCCATCGTCGTTTGGGTCGCCTGGGCGGTGGCCTGCAGCGACGCGTTGGCGACGGCGAGCGGGTCGCCCGGGGCGCCCGCGCTGATCGTCGCCGGCAGGGTGGGGTCCCAGGCGCCGGGGTCGGCCACGGCGACGGGCGCCGGGGCGGCGACCGACAACATCAGCCCGGTCACCACGGTGGTGATCCAGGCGAGGTTGATCAGGCGAATCCGCTTGCGGCGCATGGCTCCCCGTTCGATTTTCATTCGTTCACCACTCGATGTAGCGGACCACGTAGGGCGTCATGCCGCTCGTGCGCACCGGCGCGACGCGGACCTTCAGCCCGATGTCGGGGGCCTCGAGCATTTGCCCGTCGCCGAGGTAGATCGTGACGTGCTGGCTGCCGCCGGGGCCGTAGAAGATGACGTCGCCGCGGCGCATCTGCGAGGACGGGATCTTGCGGCCCAGGTTGTACTGCGAGCCCGAGTAGTGCGGCAGCTTGATGCCCACCCCGGCGAACGAGTACAGGACCAGGCCCGAGCAGTCGAAGCCGGTGATGCCGGCGCCCGAGTCGATGCCCTTGCTGGGCCCGGCGGCGTTGCCGCCGCCCCAGGAGTACGGCACGCCGATCTGCGACATGCCGCGCCGGATCACGTATTCGGTGGCCTGCCGGCCGTACACCCGCGGGATCCGCCCGGAAGTCCCGCCGGGGGCGGCATTGGTGATGCCTGTGTCGTCGGGCTTGAGGATGCCGAGCTGCTGCAGGAAGTTGCGGCCCAGTCCGGCGGTGACCTGCGTCGAGGTGGCCGAGATCCCCAGCACCTGGTTGATGACCGCGATCGGGTCGCCGGGGACGTTGGCGCTCGGGATCATCGGCAGGGTCGGGTCCCAGGCGCCGTCCCAGCGGCGGGCCCCGGTGTGCGGCGCCGGCGCCCCGGGCGAGCCGGTCTCCCACCGGTCGCCCGAGCTCGGGGTGGCGGGACCGCCCGGGCCGGTCGACCACTGCCGTTGGGCGGCTTCGAGTTTCGCCTGCGCCTCGTCGCGTTCGGCGGCCAGCCGGGTGACCTGTTCGCGCTGTTCGTCGAACTTGCGCTTGGAATCGGTCAGCGCCGCCACCGCGGCGTCCTGGCTGCCTTTGGCGTCGGCGGCGGCCTTGTCGGCCTTCTGCTTGGCCAGCCGAGCCGCCGATTCCTTGTTCACCTGTTCGGTTCGCGCCTGCTGCAGCCTGGTCATCACCGTTTGGGAGCTCGCGGACAGGGTCTTCGCGGCGGCCTCGGTGGCGATGATCTCGTCTGGGCTGGTGGCGGTCAGGTAGCTGCTCGACGGGCCATTCATGTAGGTGGCGGCGGCGAACGTGTCGAACCGCTGTTGCGCCGCGGCGATCGCGGTGTTGGCGTCTTTGACCGCCTGCTGGCTGGTCTCGAGGTCGCGTTGGGCCGCGGCGACGTTGTCCCGGGTGGTCTCGACGTCCACCAGGGCTTTGTTGACGCTCTCCTGTTCCGTCTGGATTTCGGCGCTCAGATTCTCCAGGCGCTGGTTCGCCTTCGCGACGTTGGCGATCAGACCGGCCAGGCTGTCGGCGGCGGGGTCACCTTGGGCGAGCCCGGGCGTACAGAGCAGCAGGGCCACGCTCACGACTGATGGCACGACCGGCCGGACGAGCCTCGCGACCGGTTGCGCAGCGGAGCCCCGGCGTGTGCGTCTCATTCGACTCAGGTCTCCTACGGCTCAACGCGACGGGCGGCGCCGGCCACAGGGCTCTCAAGAGGCGCCAAAGACAACACCAGCATCATTTGCACCGTACGTCACACTATTGGGCGTGCAAACGCTCCACAGAAATCGCACTCTTGACGTGCGTTTAATGTGACCGAACGGTGACCTGCCGGGTTTGCCGCAGCGGCCGATGAGAGAGTGGCCGGCGGGACCTGTCGCGCCGGAAAGCGGGGCTAGGCCGTGTTCGTCGGCGTCACTTCCTGCGCCCCCGCCGAATCCGACGGAGTTGCTGATCGCCTGGCGCGCAGCTGCAGGAGGCGGGTGCCGACGGCGGCCGCGAAGACCGCGAGCAGCAGGAAGATGGTGAGGCCCGTCCACGGGAATTCGTGGCCCTCGAGCTCGCCCACGAAATGCTGCGCCGAGACCACCGGGTTGCCGGTCTTGGCGATGTCCTCGCCGGCCTCCAGCGTGACCCGCGGGAATTGTGTGCTGTAGCTACCTACGTAACTCGGGCTGAGCGTCAGGACGGTCGAGTCGTGGTAGTCGGCGCCGACCACGGTCGAGATGTCGCGCAACGGGGTGTCGTTCGGGGGGTTGTGGTCAAGCAGGACGATCTTGAGGTTGATGCCGTGTGCGCGCGCCTGGTTGACCACATCGAGCAGCTCGGGCAGGGCCGCGGGCGGCGCGCTGACGCCGTCGGCGGCAACCTGCGCCTTGATCGCGGCCATGTCGACGTCTTGCGGAATGTAGAGCGGCAGGACGAAGGATTCGTGCCCGGTCATTTCGCCTCCCTGACTAGTGCTACCGGCACCGTACGCGACGCGGGTTCGCGATCGCCCGCCCGGCGGGCAGGCCGGCCTCGCCGCCAGCCGCGCCGCCCTTGCGGTCACGACACATAAACCACGCACACGACACGCCGGCGCGGGTGTGCGAGGTTTATGTTTCGAGAGCATCCGCCCGGCGCCGCGCCCGGGCACGAGGTCACGGCGCTTCCGAGAGAGTCCGCCCCGAGGGGTTTAAACCGTCGGGCTACGCGACAAGACTGGACCTACGGACGCCCCGCCGTAATGCAGGACAAGCGTACTGTTAAAGTAGCACCGCACCGCCGGCACGGCCCGTCGGCGGAAGAACTAAATCCTTGGGAGTTGAAGTGAGTAAAGAAGATTCTGTGAACTCGTTCGGAGCGCGCGACACCCTCAAGGTCGGCGACAAGAGTTACCAGATCTATCGTCTCGACGCCGTACCCAACACCGAGAAACTCCCCTACAGCCTCAAAGTCCTCGCCGAGAACCTGCTGCGCAACGAGGACGGCAGCAACATCACCAAAGACCACATCGAGGCCATCGCGAACTGGGATCCCAAGGCCGAACCCAGCATTGAGATCCAGTACACGCCCGCCCGCGTCGTGATGCAGGACTTCACCGGCGTGCCCTGCATCGTCGACCTGGCGACCATGCGCGAGGCGATCGGCGACCTCGGCGGCAAGGCGGAGAAGGTCAACCCGCTGGCGCCGGCCGACCTGGTGATCGATCACTCGGTGATCGCCGACCTGTTCGGCACCCCCGACTCCTTCGAGCGCAACGTCGAGATCGAGTACCAGCGCAACGGCGAGCGTTACCAGTTCTTGCGCTGGGGCCAGGGCGCTTTCCGCGACTTCAAGGTGGTGCCGCCGGGCACCGGCATCGTGCACCAGGTCAACATCGAATACCTGGCCAGCGTGGTGATGGACCGCGACGGGGTCGCCTACCCCGACACCTGCGTGGGCACCGACTCGCACACCACGATGGTGAACGGCCTGGGCGTGCTGGGCTGGGGCGTCGGCGGCATCGAGGCCGAGGCCGCGATGCTCGGTCAGCCGGTGTCGATGCTGATCCCGCGAGTCGTCGGATTCAAGCTGACCGGTGAGATCCAGGCCGGCGTCACCGCCACCGACGTGGTGCTGACCGTCACCGAGATGCTGCGCAAGCACGGCGTGGTCGGTAAGTTCGTCGAGTTCTACGGCGAGGGGGTGGCCGAGGTGCCGCTGGCCAACCGCGCCACCCTGGGCAACATGAGCCCCGAATTCGGTTCCACCGCCGCGATTTTCCCGATCGACGAGGAGACCATCTCCTACCTGCGGTTCACCGGCCGCTCCGACGAGCAGCTCGCCCTGGTCGAGGCGTACGCCAAAGAGCAGGGCATGTGGCACGACCCGAAGCACGAGCCGGCCTTCTCCGAGTACCTCGAACTCAACCTGTCCGACGTGGTGCCCTCGATCGCCGGACCGAAGCGCCCGCAGGACCGAATCGCGTTGTCCGACGCGAAATCCACGTTCCGCGCGCAGATCGGCGACTACGTCGGCGACGACCCCGACAAGAAGGAGTACTCCAAGCTCGACGAGGCCGTCGACGAGTCCTTCCCGGCCAGCGACCCCGGCGCGCTGGAGAACGGCCACGCCGACGACGCCCCGAAGTTCGAATCGGCTGCGGCACATGCCAAGGGCCGGGTGAGCAACCCGGTTCGGGTGCGCTCCGACGACCGAGGCGAGTTCGAGCTCGACCACGGCGCGGTGGTGATCGCGGCCATCACGTCGTGCACCAACACCTCCAACCCCGAGGTGATGCTGGGCGCGGCGCTGCTGGCCCGCAACGCCGTCGAGAAGGGGCTGGCGTCCAAGCCGTGGGTGAAGACCACGATGGCACCGGGCTCCCAGGTGGTCCACGACTACTACGACAAGGCCGGCCTGTGGCCGTATCTGGAGAAGCTCGGCTTCTACCTGGTCGGCTACGGCTGCACGACGTGCATCGGGAACTCCGGCCCGCTGCCCGACGAGATCTCCAAGGCGATCAACGACAACGACCTGTCGGTGTCCGCGGTGCTGTCCGGCAACCGGAACTTCGAGGGCCGCATCAACCCCGACGTGAAGATGAACTACCTGGCGTCCCCGCCGCTGGTGGTCGCCTACGCGTTGGCGGGGACCATGGACTTCGACTTCGAGTCGCAGCCGCTGGGTCAGGACAAGGACGGCAACGACGTCTTCCTGAAAGACATCTGGCCGTCGCAGAAGGACGTCTCGGACACCATCGCCTCGGCGATCAGCCAGGAGATGTTCACCAAGAACTACGCTGACGTCTTCAAGGGCGACGAGCGGTGGCGCAACCTGCCCACCCCGAGTGGCAATACGTTTGAGTGGAACCAGGATTCGACGTACGTCCGCAAGCCCCCGTACTTCGAGGGGATGGCGGCGGAGCCCGAGCCCGTCGGTGACATCACGGGCGCCCGGGTGTTGGCGCTGCTGGGCGACTCGGTGACCACCGACCACATCTCCCCCGCGGGCGCCATCAAGCCGGGCACCCCGGCCGCGCAGTACCTCGACGAGCACGGCGTCGAACGCAAGGACTACAACTCCTTCGGCTCCCGGCGCGGCAACCACGAGGTGATGATTCGCGGCACATTCGCCAACATCCGGCTGCGCAACCAGTTGCTCGACGACGTCTCGGGTGGCTACACCCGCGACTTCACCCAGGACGGTGCCCCGCAGGCGTTCATCTACGACGCGGCGCAGAACTATGCGGCGCAGAACATTCCGCTGGTGGTGCTGGGCGGCAAGGAGTACGGCTCCGGTTCGTCTCGGGACTGGGCCGCCAAGGGCACGCTGCTGCTGGGCGTGCGGGCGGTGATCGCCGAGTCGTTCGAGCGCATCCACCGCTCCAACCTGATCGGCATGGGCGTGATCCCGCTGCAGTTCCCCGAGGGCAAGTCCGCCAAGGAATTGGGGCTGGACGGCACCGAGGTGTTCGACATCACCGGCATCGAGGCGCTCAACGACGGCAAGACGCCAAAGACGGTGCACGTCAAGGCGACTAAAGATGGCAAGGACGCCGTCGAGTTCGACGCGGTGGTGCGCATCGACACGCCCGGGGAGGCCGACTACTACCGCAACGGCGGCATCCTGCAGTACGTGCTGCGCAACATGCTCAAGTCGTAGCCGTCGTCGCCTGTGCCCAAAGTCAGCGAGGATCATCTGGCGGCCCGCCGCCGCCAGATCCTCGACGGTGCCCGCCGTTGCTTCGCCGAGTACGGCTACGACAAGGCCACGGTGCGGCGGCTGGAGACGGCCATCGGGATGTCGCGTGGCGCGATCTTCCACCACTTCCGCGACAAGGACGCGCTGTTCTTCGCGCTGGCGCACGAGGATGCCGAGCGGATGGCCGACGTGGCGTCGCGCGAGGGCCTCATCCAGGTGATGCGCGACATGCTCGCCGCGCCCGACCAGTTCGACTGGCTGGCCACCAGGCTCGAGATCGCACGCAAGCTGCGCAACGACCCCGAGTTCAGCCGCGGCTGGGCGGAGCGGTCCGCGGAACTGGCGGCGGCGACAACCGACCGGTTGCGCCGGCAGAAGGAGGCGCACCGGGTGCGCGACGACGTTCCCGGCGACGTGTTGCAGTGCTATCTGGAGTTGGTACTCGACGGCCTGGTGGCGCGGCTGGCGTCAGGCGAGGATCCGCGGCGATTGTCCGCGGTGCTCGACCTGGTGGAAAAGTCCGTGCGCCGCAACGACTCTGGCCCGCAGGAGTAGCGACGCCGCGGCGCTACACTTGTGCGGATCGCGCGGTGCGGTTGGGGCCGCCGCGGCTGCGCATCGTGGCACCCGCCTGCAGCAGCAGGCTGTGAATCGATCCGTAGGACCTGCCGGTCGAGGCGACCAGCGTGCGGATGCTGGCCCCGCCCTCGTAGGCGTTCCGTAGCTCGGACAACAACTCCTCGCGGGTCTTCTTCGACCTTTGCGGTGTCCTTTTCATGGATGTCCTCCGCGGCTGAGCACGATCGCAAGCACCTAAGAGTAGGAACCCGTCGTCGGCCGCGGGCCGATTTGGACGAAAAGCACCCGGGAGTCAGGCCAGTTCGATGAGGTCTCGGTAGTCGTCGGACCAGAAGTCCTCGGTGCCGTCGGGCAGCAGCACAACCCGTTGCGGGTCAAGCGCCTCGGCCGCGCCGGGATCGTGCGTCACGAGCACCACCGCGCCCTGGTAACTGCGCAGCGCGTCGAGCACCTGTTCGCGCGAGGCGGGATCGAGGTTGTTCGTCGGCTCGTCGAGCAGCAGAACGTTCGCCGTCGACGCCACCAGCCCGGCCAGCGCGAGCCGTGTCTTTTCGCCACCCGACAGCGTGCCCGCCGGTTGGTCGAGCTGCGGTCCGCTGAACATGAACGCGCCCAGCAGGCTTCGCAGATCCTGCTCGCCGGTGTCGGGCGCGGCGTGCCGGATGTTCTCCCACACGCTGGCGTCGTTGTCGAGGGTGTCGTGCTCCTGCGCGAAATAGCCCATCCGCAAGCCGTGGCCGGGCTCCAGCCCACCGGTGTCCGGTTGCTCGGTGCCGGCCAGCAGTCGCAGCAGCGTCGTCTTGCCGGCGCCGTTGAGGCCGAGGACCACCACCCGCGAGCCGCGGTCGATGGCCAGGTCCACGCCGGTGAACACCTCGAGCGACCCGTACGACTTGCTCAGTCCCTTGGCCACCAGCGGCGTGCGCCCGCACGGGGCGGGGGTGGGGAACTTGATGCGGGCGACCTTGTCGGCGACCCGCTCCTCGTCGAGCGCGGCCATCATCCGGTCGGCGCGACGCAGCATGTTCTGGGCGGCAACGGCTTTCGTGGCCTTGGCACCCAACTTGGCGGCCTGCGTGCGCAGCGCGGCGGCCTTGCGTTCGGCATTGGCGCGCTCACGGCGGCGCCGTTGCTCGTCGGTGGCCCGGGCGTCCAGGTACTTCTGCCAGCCCATGTTGTAGACGTCGACCTCGCCGCGCACGGCGTCGAGAAACCACACCCGGTTGACGACGTCGGCGAGCAACTCGACGTTGTGACTGATGATCACCAGCCCGCCAGTGTGGGCGCGCAGGAAATCGCGCAGCCAGCCAACCGAATCCGCGTCCAGGTGGTTGGTGGGCTCGTCGAGCAGCAGGGTGGTCTCTGAACCTGAAGCGCCCGCTCCGCCTTCCGACGCGGCGAACAGGATCCGCGCCAGCTCCACCCGGCGCCGCTGCCCGCCCGACAGCGTGCGCAGCTTCTGCGTCAGCACCCGGTCCGGCAGGCCGAGACTCGCGCAGATGCGGCTGGCCTCGCTCTCGGCTCCGTAGCCGCCCAGCGCCACGAACCGCTCCTCCAGCTGCCCGTATCGGCGAATGGCGCGGTCGCGCGCCTCGTCGTCGGCGACCTCGGCCATCAACGCCTGCTGCTTTTCCAGGTCGGTGAGCAGAACGTCCAGGCCGCGGGCCGACAACACCCGGTCGCGCGCCAGCACGTCGAGGTCGCCCTCCTTGGGATCCTGTGGCAGATAACCGATTTCACCGGCGCGCAGCACCGACCCGGCGTACGGTTCGGTCTCGCCGGCCAGGATGCGCAGGGTGGTCGTCTTGCCGGCGCCGTTGCGCCCGACCAGCCCGATCCGGTCGCCGGGCTGCACGCGCAGGTCCGGCCCTTCGGGTGAGAGCAGGATGCGCGCACCGGCGCGGACCTCGAGGTCCGTGGCAGTGATCACATCTACTCCCTGATGTCGTGGCTACTTGTCGTCGGTGAAAACCGCGGGGCGTCGCTCCGCGCGCGCGGCAACCGCTTCTTCGAAGTTGGCGGTGAGCAGACGAACGAACAGCTGACCCAAGCCTTCGGCTTGCATGTGCCCCTCCAGGCTACCGGCGTCCAGTCCACTCCACAGTGTGCGCTTGGTCAATTCGATTCCCGGCCGCGAGAACGCCGCTATCCGGGCGGCGATCGCGTAGCAGGTGTCCAGCAGCTGTTCGTCGGGCACCTGGCACGACACCAGCCCGATTCGCTCGGCCTCCTCGGAGGTGACATCGCGGCCGGTCAACATGATTTCGAATGCCCGCGACGAGCCGATCGCCCTGGGCAGGAGGTAACTGAGCCCCAGCTCGCTGGCGGTCAGGCCGTTGTTGATGCCGGCCGCGCGAAAATACGCGCCGGTCGCGGCGACCCGGATGTCGGCGGCCAGCGCCAGACACAGCCCCCCGCCGATCGCCGGGCCGTTGACCGCGGCGATGACGGGCTGATGCAGGCGGCGCAGCCCCAGGATGACCTCGTCGAGGACCTCCATGGACCGCAGCGCGTACGTGGGGCGGGTCAGGCCCTCGACGTGGGGCACCGAGCCCGCGGACTTGTGGTCCGCCCCGGAGGAGAATCCCCGGCCGGCGCCGGTCAGCACGACCACGCGCACGGAATTGTCGTACCTGACCTTCTCCAGCGCCTCTTTGAGCGGCACCATGACGTCGAACGCCATGGAATTCATTCGCTCGGGCCGATTGAGGGTTATCAGCGCGACACCGGGCCGCGGGTGCTCTACCAGTACCAGACTCACCCAAGCAACCTAGCGTGTAGCTGCGCCCCGCCCCGCGTGAGCCGCGGCGTCGGAGCTATTCGGCCTGGCCGGCCTCGGCGGCGTCGACGTCGAAAGCCTTGATTTGCTGAACCAGGTCTTCAAGCGCCGCCGGCGGCAGCGCCCCGGCCTGGTTGAACAGCAACTTGCCCTTCTTGAAGGCCATCAGGGTCGGGATGGACCGGATCTGGGCCGCGGCGGCCAGCTGCTGTTCGGCCTCGGTGTCGACCTTGGCGTGCACGATGTCGGGGTGCTTCTCCGCGGAGGCCTGGAAAGTGGGCCCGAACTGGCGGCACGGCCCGCACCAGGACGCCCAGAAATCGACGAGCACGATGTCGTTGCCCTCGATGGTTTCGTTGAACTTCTCAGCGGTGAGATCGAGTGTGGTCACGTTTGCTGTAACGCCGGGGCGCGACGTGGTGTTCCCGGGCGAGGAGCCGGCCGGGGTTGCGCGAGGCCCCCGCACCCGCTTTTCCCGGCCGCAACCGGCGGGTAACCCGCCCGCCGCCGTCCGTAGGTTACGGTTGCGTACGTTTTCCCACGTCGGAGACACTGAGCGGACGATCCGCCGCGTCGAGGGACCAGTGAGGGAATCGCGTTGGGCCATTACATCGCTAACGTCCGTGATCTCGAGTTCAACCTGTTCGAAGTGCTCGATGTGGGCGCCGTGCTGGGCACCGGGCGCTACAGCGACCTCGACGCGGAAACGGTGCGGACGATCCTGGACGAAGCCGCCCGCCTGGCCGAGGGCCCCGTCGCCGAGTCCTTCGCCTTCGCGGACCGCAACCCGCCGGTCTTCGATCCGGCCACCCACGCCATCAGCGTGGCGCCCGAATTGGCCAAGACGGTGCAGGCGATCAATGAGGCCGGCTGGTGGCGACTGATGCTGGACGAAGAAATCGGCGGCATGGCCGCCCCGCCGCCGCTGGCGTGGGGCGTCAACGAGATGATCATCTGCGCGAACCCGTCCGCGAACTTCTTCAGCCTCGGCCCGTTGATGGCGCAGGCCCTGTTCGTCGAGGGCAACGAGCAACAACGGCGCTGGGCGGCCGAGGGCGTGGAGCGCGGCTGGGCGGCCACCATGGTCCTCACCGAGCCCGACGCGGGCTCCGACGTCGGGGCCGGCCGCGCCAAGGCCATCGCGCAACCGGACGGCACCTGGCACATCGAGGGCGTCAAGCGTTTCATCTCGGGCGGCGACGTGGGCAACACCGCCGACAACATCTTCCACCTCGTGCTCGCGCGCCCCGAGGGCGCCGGCCCGGGAACCAAGGGGCTGAGCCTGTTCTACGTGCCCGAATACCTCTTCGACCCCGAAACGTTCGAACTGGGACCCCGCAACGGGGTGTTCGTCACCGGGGTGGAGCACAAGATGGGGATCAAGTCCTCCCCCACGTGTGAATTGACCTTCGGCGCAACGGATCTGCCCGCTGTCGGTTACCTCGTCGGCGACGTGCACAACGGGATCGCGCAGATGTTCACCGTGATCGAACACGCGCGCATGACGATCGGCGTCAAGGCCGCCGGCACGTTGTCCACCGGTTACCTGAACGCGCTGGCGTTCGCCAAAGAGCGGGTGCAGGGTGCCGACCTCACGCAGATGTCCGACAAGACGGCGCCGCGGGTCACGATCATCCACCACCCCGACGTGCGTCGCAGCCTGATGACGCAGAAGGCCTACGCCGAGGGTTTGCGCGCCCTGTACATGTACGCCGCCGCGCACCAGGACGACGCTGTGGCCCAACATGTTTCGGGTGCCAACCACGAGATGGCGCACCGCGTGGACGACCTGCTTCTGCCGATCGTGAAAGGCGTGAGCTCGGAACGCGCCTACGAGATCCTGACGGAATCGCTGCAGACGCTGGGCGGTTCGGGCTTTCTGCAGGACTACCCGCTGGAGCAGTACATCCGGGACTCCAAAATCGATTCGCTCTACGAGGGCACCACGGCCATCCAGGCGCTGGATTTCTTCTTCCGCAAGATCGTGCGCGACCGCGGCGAGGCCCTGCAGTTCGTGACGGCTCAGATCACCGCGACGATCGATGCGTGCGACGAGGCGCTCAAACCGCAGGCCGAGCTGCTGCAGACGGCACTCGACGAGGTCACGGCGATGACGGGCGCGTTGACCGGGTACCTGATGTCCGCCGCCCAGCATCCCACCGAAATCTACAAAGTGGGGCTCGGATCGGTGCGGTATCTGCTCGCGGTCGGCGATCTGCTTATCGGGTGGCGGCTGCTGGTGCAGGCCGCGATCGCGCACGCCGCGCTGGCGGGCGCGGACGGGAACGACGCGGCGTTCTATCGGGGCAAGGTGGCCACGTCGGCGTTCTTCGCGAAGAACGTGCTGCCCAAGCTCACGTCCCTGCGCAAAGTCATCGAGTCCATCGACGACGAGGTCATGCGCGTGCCCGAACAGGCGTTCTGACCAGGCCGCATTACACACAGGTTAGCTACAGCTCCAACTGGTAATACCCATTCCGTTGGGTCCCACCACGATTGGAGAAACCTCGATGCCTGCCAGCTGTCCGACGCCCCGGCTCACCCGGTTAGCGGTCCTCACGGTCGCGGGGGTCACCGCGCTGTCCGTCGCCGCGTGCAGCTCGTCCAACAAAGCGAGCCCGACGACGTCGACGTCGACGTCCACCTCGGTGGTGACCTCGACGACCACGTCCCCCGCTCCGGCCAGCGGGGAAGCCCGGGTTAGCGGCCTGATCGCGTCGGTGGCGGGCAACTCCATTCAGGTCACCAAGGAAGACAACTCCGCGGCCGCGGTGAACTTCACCGCGACCACCAAGGTCACCGAGACCACGCCCGCCGCGCTGACCGACGTCACCTCCGGCAGCTGCGTGACCGTGCGGCCCATTCAGGAAGCTCAGGGCGGCCAGCCCGTCACGGCGGCGGCCGTGAAGGTCAGCCCCTCCGTCAACGGCGCCTGCCCCGCCAAGCCGGCGGGGCAGGGTTCCGCGCCGAGCTCGACCACCCCGGCGCCCCCTGGCTCGCCCGCCCCGGCGCCCAAGCCGGCGCCCGTGCGGGGCTCGGTGGCCTCCGTGTCGGGTAACACGATCAACGTCACCGGCACCGACCCGAGCGGCAACACCACCCAGACCGCGGTGACGGTCGACGACAAGACCAAGTACAGCAAGCAGGCCTCCGCGACCACCGACGCGATCGCGCAGGGTAAGTGCCTGTGGGCCCGCGGAACGATGGACAACGGCACGCTGCAGGCGACCAGCATCAACGTCCGTCAGGCCAACGACGGAAAGTGCGGCGGCAAGCCCAAGCAGCCCGGCCAGGGCGGCTGACGGACCAGCTGAGATAACCGTCACACGGGCGGGCGCGGTTATCACAACCGCGCCCGCCTGGGTATTCGCTGTCAACGGCCAACGCGATCGGAGCTGTAACGATGCCTGCCACCTCGGTGAACACCCGGCTGGCTCGGATCGCGCTCGTCGCCGTCGCCGCGGTCATCATCCTGAGCGTCGCGATGTGCCGGTCGAGCCATACCGACACCGGCAATGCCGCCAAGCCGTCGGCGCCCACGGCGGCCCCGCCCAGCCCACCGCCGAGCGCGGCCCCGCCCCCGGCGCCACCGCCCGTGGGCAAGGACTACGTCGAAGGCATGGTCCAGTCGGTGGCTGGCGACAAGATTCAGCTCAGAACACGCAGCGGTTCGGCGACGGTGGACTTCGCTCCTGCGACTCCCGTCTTCCAGGTGGCCCCGGCCAAGCTCCCCGATGTCACCCCGGGTAGCTGTGTGAACGTGCGGGCCACCCCGCAAAGTTCACCGGCCGCCGGCGTGACCGCGCAGACCGTCATGATCACGACGGCCGTCGACGGCAAGTGCCCGCCGCCCGCCGGCTTCTACGGCACGGTCGCGTCGGTGTCGGGAAACACCATCGCCGTCAACGGGATTGGGCCCGGCGGCCCAACCACGGTGACCGTCAACGACGCGACGTCCTACAAGAAGCAGACGATCAGCAACACCCAGGCGATCACGAACGGCACGTGCATGGGGGCTCAGGGGACGAACGACGGTGGCGCGCTGCAGGCGACGACCATCAGCCTCGAGCAGTGCCCACCGATGGGGCGCCCCCACCACCACTTGCACCTGCCGCACCTGCCCTTCCACCTTTAGCGGGGATCGCAAGCGCGGCGAAGCCGGGCGCAGCGGGTCCCCGCCATCAAACCCAGCGGGGATCGCAAGCGCGGCGAAGCCGGGCGCAGCGGGTCCCCGCCATCAAACCCAGCGGTGGCGCGCTCAGGCGCTTCAGACGGTGAAGCCGAGGGCGCGCAATTGTTCTCGGCCGTCCTCGGTGATCTTGTCGGGGCCCCACGGCGGGTTCCACACCCAGTTGATCCGCAGGTCGTCGACCAGACCGCTGCTGACGAGCGCGCTGCGTGACTGGTCCTCGATGACGTCGGTGAGCGGGCACGCCGCCGAGGTCAACGTCATGTCGATAAGGGCGACGGTTCCGTCGTCGCCCTCTTCCACGTTGAGCCCGTAGACCAGGCCGAGATCGACGACGTTGATGCCCAATTCGGGGTCGACGACGTCGCGCATCGCCTCCTCGAGGTCGGCAAGGAATTCGTCATCCGGTGCGGCGGTCTCGCTCATCTTTCTCCTCCTCGAAGTCCGCGGCCGTATCCGAGCAGACCTGGGCCAACGCGTCCTTGAACGCCATCCACCCCAGCAGCGCGCATTTCACCCGGGCCGGATACTTGGCCACCCCGGCGAACGCGATCCCGTCGCCGAGGACGTCCTCGTCGCCCTCGACGGTCCCGCGTGAGGACACCATCTCGGTGAACGCGCTGACGGTCTTCAGGGCCTCGGGCACGGTCTGACCGATCACCTGCTGGGTCAGCACCGAGGTGGCCGCCTGGCTGATCGAACAGCCCTGGCCGTCATAGGAAACATCCGTGACGCGCTGACCGTCGTCGGACAGTGCGACCCGCAGGGTCACCTCGTCACCACAGACCGGGTTGACGTGAGAAACCTGCGCGCCGAACGGCTCCCGCAGCCCCCGGTGCTGGGGGTGCTTGTAGTGATCCAGGATCACGTCCTGATACATCTGCTCCAGGCGCACGGTCAGTCTCTCCCGAAGAATTCGAGCGCCCGCCGCACGCCGGCCACCAGCCGCTCGACCTCGTCGGCGGTGTTGTACACGGCGAACGATGCCCGGGCGGTGGCCGCCACGCCGAACCGGCGGTGCAAGGGCATCGCGCAGTGATGCCCGACGCGCACCGCGACGCCGTCGTCGTCGAGTACCTGCCCGACGTCGTGCGCGTGCACGCCGTCGACGACGAACGAGACGGGCGAGCCACGGTTTTCCATCACGGTCGGCCCGATGATCCGCACGCCCTCGATGCCCGAGAGGCCCTCGAGGGCAGCGGCGACCAAATCGCGCTCGTGCGCTTGGACCGCGTCCATGCCGATGGCGTCCAAATAGCGTGCGGCCGCGCCCAACCCGACGACCTGCGAGGCCATCGGCGTGCCGGCCTCGAACCGTTGCGGCGCCGGGGCGTAGGTCGACGTCTCCATGGTCACGGTCTCGATCATCGACCCGCCGGTGAGGAACGGCGGCAGCTCCGAGAGCACCTGGCGGCGGCCGTAGAGGGCGCCAACTCCGTTGGGGGCCAACATCTTATGGCCGGAGAACGCGGCGAAGTCGACGTCCAGCGCGTGCAGGTCGACCGGCTCGTGCGGCACCGACTGGCACGCGTCCAGCACCGTCACGGCGCCGACGGCCTTGGCGCAGCCGACCAATTCCGTCACCGGCGCCACCGCGCCGGTGACGTTCGAGTGATGGCTGAAGGCAACGACTTTCACGCGCTCGTCGAGCTCCAGCGAGTCCAGGTCGATGCGCCCGTCGTCGGTCACGCCGTACCAGCGCAGCGTGGCACCGCTGCGTCGGGCCAGCTCCTGCCACGGCACGATGTTGGCGTGGTGCTCCAGCTCGGTGGTGACGATCACGTCTCCCTCGCCGACGGCGCGCTCGAACCTGTTGTCACCCAGCACGTATGACGCCAGGTTGAGCGCCTCCGTGGCGTTGCGGGTGAAGACCAGCTCATCGGCGTGGACGCCGACGAAAGCCGCGATGTCGGCGCGGCCCTGCTCGTAGGCGTCGGTCGCCTCCTCCATCAGCTGGTGCGCGCCGCGATGGACCGCCCCGTTCGAGGTGACCAGGAACTCGCGCTCGGCGTCGAGCACCTGCAGCGGGCGCTGCGACGTCGCGCCGGAATCCAGGTACGCCAACTGCTTTCCGCCGCGCATCACGCGCTTGAGGATCGGAAAGTCAGCGCGGATGGCGTCGACGTCCAGTGCGGTCATGCCTACGCTCCCGCGGCCGCCGCTCGCGGGGATCCCAAGCGCGGCGAAGCCGGGCGCTGCGGGTCGCCGCCATCGGTCTGGGTGAAGCGCACGTAGCCGTTCTCCTCGAGCTCGTCGGCCAGCTCCGGGCCGCCGGATTCGACGATCCGGCCCCCGACGAACACGTGCACGAACTGCGGGCGGATGTAGCGCAGGATCCGGGTGTAGTGGGTGATCAACAGGATGCCGCCGTGCTCGGCCTCGGCGTAGCGGTTGACGCCCTCGCTGACCACCCGCAGCGCGTCCACATCCAGGCCGGAGTCGGTCTCGTCGAGGATCGCGATCTTGGGCTTGAGCAGACCCAGCTGCAGGATTTCGTGGCGCTTCTTCTCGCCGCCGGAAAACCCTTCGTTGACACTGCGTTCGGCGAACGCCGGGTCGATGTCGAGGTCGGCCATGGCGGCCTTGACCTCCTTGACCCAGTGCCGCAGTTTCGGCGGCTCGCCGCGGACGGCGGTGGCGGCGCTGCGCAGGAAGTTCGACATCGACACGCCGGGCACCTCGACGGGGTACTGCATGGCCAAAAACAGGCCGGCGCGGGCGCGTTCGTCGACGCTCATGTCCAGCACGTTCTCGCCGTCGAGCGTGATCGAGCCGGACGTCACCCGATACTTCGGGTGACCGGCGATGGCGTAGGACAGCGTGGACTTGCCCGAGCCGTTGGGGCCCATGACCGCATGCGTCTCACCGGACTTGACGGTCAGGTTGACGCCGTTGAGGATTCCGATCTCGCGGCTGCCCTCGGGGGCGTTGGGATCTTCGACGCTGACGTGCAGGTCTTTAATTTCCAAAGTCGTCATGACGCTGTTGTCTTCTCCGTGATTTCCAGTTCGTGTTCGATGGCGGCGGTCAGGCGTTCGCGGATGTCCGGCACGGCGATCTTGGCGATGATCTCGCCGAAGAAGCCGCGCACCACCAGGCGGCGCGCCTGGTCCTCGGGGATGCCGCGGGCCCGCAGGTAGAACAGTTGCTCGTCGTCGAAGCGTCCGGTGGCACTGGCGTGTCCGGCCCCGACGATCTCGCCGGTCTCGATCTCCAGGTTGGGCACCGAGTCGGCGCGCGCCCCGTCGGTGAGCACCAGGTTGCGGTTCACCTCGAAGGTGTCGGTGTCGGTGGCCTCGGCGCGGATCAGCACGTCGCCGACCCAGACGGTGTGGGCATCGGGAAGATGCGAGGACGGATCCCCTTGCAGCGCACCCTTGTACAGCACGTTCGACTTGCAGTTGGGTTGCGCATGGTCGACCAGCAACCGCGATTCGAGGTGCTGCCCGTCGTCGGCGAAGTACAAGCCGAGCAGCTCCGCGTCCCCGCCCGGGGCGGCGTAGCGCACGTTGGCCGACATTCGCACCACCTCGCCGCCCAGGGTGACGGCGACGTGGCGCAGCACCGCGTCCTTGCCCAGCTTGGCGTGATGCGCGCTGACGTGCACCATGTCGTCGGCCCAGTCCGCGACCCACACCACGGTGAGGCGGGCGGCGTCGCCGACGATGAACTCGACGTTGTCGGCGTAGGTTCCGCTCCCGCGGTGGTCGATCACCACGACCGCCTCGCCGAGTTCGGCGACGCCGATCTGCAGGTGCCCGTAGGCCACGGCCCCGGCGCCCGGCCCCGTCACGGTGATGTTGACCGGCTCGGAGACCTGCACGTCCCGGCCGACGCTTACCAGCGTCGCGGAATTGAACGACGAAAACGCTTGGGCCGCAACCCGATCGGTGGGCACGCCGGCGCGGCCCAGCCGCTCGTCGCCGCGGTGCAGAGTCTCGACCTGCACGCCCGGTTGCTCGCCGACGCTGATCTGCGCCTTGCCGGTGGCCTGAGCCGAGCCGTCGTGCAGCCCGCGCAGCCGCCGCAGCGGGGTGAACCGCCAGATCTCGTCACGCCCGCTGGGCACCTCGAAGGCGTCGACGTCGAAGGACGCGAACAATTCGCCCTTGTTGGCGGCGGTGAGGGCCGAACCCTCAACCGCTTCAGTCACGTTCGTCACTAGCCGACCGAGCCTTCCATCTGCAGCTCGATGAGCCGGTTGAGCTCCAGGGCGTACTCCATCGGCAGTTCCTTGGCGATGGGCTCGACGAAGCCGCGCACCACCATGGCCATGGCCTCGTCCTCGGTCAGCCCACGGCTCATCAGGTAGAACAGCTGGTTGTCGCTGACCTTGGACACGGTGGCCTCGTGGCCCATCGTGACGTCGTCCTCGCGGATGTCGACATAGGGGTAGGTGTCGCTACGGCTGATCGTATCGACCAGCAGCGCATCGCATTTCACGCTGGAACGCGAGCCGTGCGCGCCCTTGTTCACCTGCACCAGCCCCCGGTAGGAGGTGCGGCCGCCGCCGCGGGCCACGGACTTCGAGACGATGTTGCTCGACGTGTTGGGCGCCAGGTGCAGCATCTTGGCGCCGGCGTCCTGGTGCTGGCCCTCCCCGGCGAAGGCGACCGACAGGACCTCACCCTTGGCGTGCTCACCGGTCATCCAGACGGCCGGGTACTTCATGGTCACCTTGGACCCGATGTTGCCGTCGACCCACTCCATGGTGGCGCCGGCCTCGGCGCGCGCCCGCTTGGTGACCAGGTTGTAGACGTTGTTCGACCAGTTCTGAATCGTGGTGTAACGGCAACGGCCACCGGGCTTTACGATGATCTCCACCACCGCCGAGTGCAGCGAGTCCGAGGTGTAGATGGGCGCGGTGCAGCCCTCGACGTAATGCACGTAGGCGTTTTCGTCGACGATGATCAGGGTCCGCTCGAACTGGCCCATGTTCTCCGTATTGATCCGGAAGTAGGCCTGCAGCGGGATGTCGACGTGCACGCCCGGCGGAACGTAGATGAAGGACCCACCGCTCCACACCGCGGTGTTCAACGCGGAGAACTTGT